>NZ_JBIAQF010000037.1:0-78534 GCF_042888885.1 Streptomyces sp. NPDC002742 | reverse complement strand
CGTTTCCCTTTCCGGCGAGTCCGACTCTATCAGAACCTTTCGGACCTGATTTCCTCGGTGCTTTCCAGGTAATCCGCTTTCGCGTTTCCCTTTCCGGCGGCTCCGACTTTATCAGAATCCATGGGCCGGATTGACCGGCATCCATTTCTGAATCATCAGGAGTGGCTTCTTCTGAATCGACGTGTCGATTGCTTTGAGAAGCGAGCAGACTCTAACCGCTGCCGCCGGACGTGTCCAGTTCTAGGCAACTGTTCGAATCTACCTCCCCAGTCTACCTCTGTCAACGAGTTTTCTGGGGCGCAGATGAGACTAGCAGGTCAGCGGGGGTGCACGCACATCAGGCGGCCGTCGGCAGAGTGGCGCTGCGCTCGGATGCTGAGACGTCACCGGTCTCTCCGGAGCGTGCCGCACGACCTCCGAGAACATAGACGTACGCAAGAAAGGCCAGTTCAGCCACGATCCCTATGCCGATTCGGGCCCATGTGGGGAGGCCCGACGGCGTGACGAAGCCTTCGATGGCACCGGAGACAAAGAGGACGAGCGCCAGGCCTATCGCCATGCCCAGCGCGGCGCGGCCCTCTTCCGCAAGGGCTGTGCGACGGGAACGCGGGCCCGGATCGATCACGGTCCAACCCAGTCTCAGTCCTGTGCCGGCGGCGACGAAGACCGCGGTCAGTTCCAGCAGACCGTGCGGGAGGACCAGCCCGAGGAAGGTGTCGAGTCGGCCGGCCGATGACATCAGGCCGATGCCGACGCCCAGGTTGAGCATGTTCTGGAAGAGGATCCAGAGGACCGGGATGCCCAGGAAGACGCCCAGCACCAGGCACATCGCGGTGGCCTCGGCGTTGTTCGTCCACACCTGGGCGGCGAAGGCGGCGGCGGGATGACTGGAGTAGTAGGTCTCGTACTGGCCGCCGGGGCGAGTGAGGGTACGCAGTTCGCTGGGTGCTGCGATGGAGGCCTGCACCTCGGGATGAGTGCCGATCCACCACCCGAGAAGGGCGGCTATCGCCGTGGACAGGAGTGCTGTCGGGACCCACCAGTGGCGGGATCGGTAGACCGCTGCCGGGAAACCGTGTGTCAGGAAGCGGGTGACATCGCGCCAGGAGGCTCTGCGGGTTCCTGCCACAGCACTGCGCGCGCGTGCCACGAGTTGGCTGAGGCGCCCGGTGAGCTGAGGATCGGGGGCACTGGACTGGATCAGCGAGAGATGGGTGGCGGTTCGCTGGTACAGGGTGACGAGTTCGTCGGCCTCGGCCCCGGTGAGGCGACGCTGGCGGCGAAGCAGGGCGTCGAGTCTGTCCCACTCGGCTCGGTGGGTGGAGACGAAGACGTCGAGGTCCATCGGTTTGCCTGCTCCTCGGCTGCTCATCGAATGCTCATCGAATGCTCATGATGGAGGTCAGCTTGTCTTACTGCGGCGCGATGTGCCCTCAGCTTGGCAGACTGGCGGTTCTCGGGGGCAGGTCAGGGGAAGGACGGCGCGCGTGAGTGAGCTAGTGACGGGCGAGGCGGTGGCGCTGGAGCTGCGCCCCGCGAAACTGCCGAGCCGGGCGCTCGCCGTGGCGCTCGACCTGGCCCTGGCGATGGCGGTCTACCTCATCGTGACGATCGCTCTCGTCGCCGCGACCGCCGCGCTGGACGACGCGGCGCAGATCGCCGTCTCGATCGCGAGCTTCCTTCTTGTGCTGGTCGGCGGGCCGATAGCCGTGGAGACGCTCAGCCATGGACGCTCCCTGGGGAAGCTGGCCTGCGGGCTGCGGGTGGTGCGGGACGACGGTGGACCGATCCGGTTCCGGCACGCGCTGGTGCGCGGTGCCGTGGGAGTGGTCGAGATTCTGATGACGTTCGGGATCGTCGCGTGCGTCGCCTCGTTGGTGTCGGAGCGCGGGCGGCGGCTCGGTGACGTGTTCGCGGGGACGCTTGTCGTCCGGGAGCGGATCCCGGTGGGACGTATGCCGCACGTTCCCGCGCCGCCACCCTGGCTGGCGGGGCGGTTCGCCGAGCTCGACCTGTCCGCCGTACCGGACGGGCTGTGGCTGGCCATCCGTCAGTACCTGACGCGGATGCAGCAGCTGGATCCGCGGGTCGGTGGAGCGATGGCGGAACGGCTCGCTGTCGATCTCGCCGCCAGTACCGGTACTCCGGCGCCGCAGGGGGTGCCGGCGGGCGCGTATCTGGCGGCCGTCGTGCAGGAGCGGCAGACCCGGGAAGCCCGTCGGGCGTTCAGTGGTACCACTGGCGGTTTCGGGGTCCCCGGACCCGGTGGCCGCCCCTTCGTCCAGCCGGGCGTTCCCGCCGCCTACCCCCTCCAGCCCGGCGCTCCCGCCTACCCCTTCCAGCCCGGCGCTCCTGTCGGCCACCCCGCCTTCCAGCAGGGGCCCGGTGTTCACCCGGCCCCGCCGGACCCCGCCGGGTATCCGGTCGCGGCTCAGCGGGCGGCGGCCCCGCAGCCTTCCACCCCGCAGCCGGCTCCGGCCGCCCCGGCCGAGCAGGCCGGCCGGGAGGTGCGCCCCTCGACCGGCTTCGCGCCGCCCACGTAGCCGCACTCACCAGTCGGATCGGCGTCGGCCACGAACGGTCCGGCGCCGCGAGCCCCCGTCAGGCGAACACCGACGGCGGTGATTCGAGGTGCTCCAGTTCGATGCCGGGAGCCGCGAGCACGACGTCTCCAGCGATGTGCACGGCGTGCCGCTCCCCCGTGTCCAGCGCTGTGACCTGGTATTCGTCCACGGTCAGCGGGCCGTTGTCGGTGGCGTGTGTTTCGCTTGCGATCAAGGCCCAGGACTGGTCGAGGGTGCGCGGGGCGAGGACCGGGTCGGTGAAGGCGACGAGGCGTACGCGGGTCGCAGGGGCGGCGGCGGAAGGGGTGAGGCGGAGGAGACGGGCGGTGGCGACGAGGAACGCGGGGGAGGTGCCGGTGAAGGCGTGGGCGGGCACGTTGCCTTCGGTGGCCTCGGTACCGGTGGGGTCGGTGCGGACCCAGGTCACGCCTTCGAGGGCGGCGCCCCTCACCTGCCAGTTCGCGGCGTGCAGTTCGAGGCGGATGGGGCGGCCGAGATCGTCGAGGGCCAGGTCGACGGAGCCGGTGACCGTCCCCTTCCCTGGCTCGGGGAGGCCGTCGGAGCCCGTGGCGGACGGGGTGGTGAGTTGGGAGACGTAGCGCCAGCCGGAGGGGCCGGGCGCGCAGTGGAAGTGTTCGTCGGCGAGAGGGGTGTGGTCGTGCGGATCATGGAGCGAATAGCGGCCGCGGGGCATGGGCGTTCAGGTCCTCATCGGGGACAGGCCCCCGCCGGGACGGCGAGGGCCTGCTGACATCCGGACGCCGAGCGGTGGTACCGCTGCTCGGCGGGCGTGCTCAGTAGCGGTAGTGGTCCGGCTTGTACGGGCCCTCGACCTCGACACCGATGTACGAGGCCTGCTCGGGGCGGAGCGTCGTCAGCTTCACGCCGAGCGCGTCGAGGTGGAGGCGGGCGACCTTCTCGTCGAGGTGCTTGGGCAGCACGTAGACGTCGGTCGGGTACTCCTCCGGCTTGGTGAACAGCTCGATCTGGGCCAGGGTCTGGTCCGCGAACGAATTGGACATCACGAAGGACGGGTGGCCGGTCGCGTTGCCCAGGTTCAGCAGGCGGCCCTCGGACAGCACGATGATGACCTTGCCGTCGGGGAACTTCCAGGTGTGGACCTGCGGCTTGACCTCGTCCTTGACGATGCCGGGGATCTTCGCGAGGCCGGCCATGTCGATCTCGTTGTCGAAGTGACCGATGTTCCCGACGATCGCCTGGTGCTTCATCCTGGCCATGTCCGCGGCCATGATGATGTCCTTGTTGCCCGTCGTGGTGACGAAGATGTCGGCCTTGTCGACGACCTCGTCCAGGGTCGTGACCTGGTAGCCGTCCATCGCCGCCTGCAGGGCGCAGATCGGGTCGATCTCCGTGATGATCACACGGGCGCCCTGGCCGCGCAGGGACTCCGCGCAGCCCTTGCCCACGTCACCGTAGCCGCAGACGACGGCGGTCTTGCCGCCGATCAGGGTGTCGGTGGCGCGGTTGATGCCGTCGATCAGGGAGTGGCGGCAGCCGTACTTGTTGTCGAACTTCGACTTGGTGACGGCGTCGTTCACGTTGATCGCCGGGAACAGCAGGGTGCCGTCGCGGTACATCTCGTACAGGCGGTGGACGCCGGTCGTGGTCTCCTCGGTCACGCCGCGGATCTCCGAGGCGAGCTCGGTCCACTTCTGCGAGCCGTCCGTGATGGTGCGGTGCAGGAGTTCGAGGACGACGCGGTGCTCGTCGGACTCGGCGGTGTCGAGCGAGGGGACCTTGCCGTCCTTCTCGTACTGGACGCCGTTGTGGACGAGCAGGGTGGCGTCACCACCGTCGTCCAGGATCATGTTCGGGCCGCCGGTGGGGGTGTTCGGCCAGGTCAGCGCCTGCTCCGTGCACCACCAGTACTCCTCCAGGGTCTCGCCCTTCCAGGCGAAGACCGGGACGCCCCGCGGGTTCTCGGGCGTGCCGTCCGGGCCGACCGCGATCGCGGCGGCCGCGTGGTCCTGGGTGGAGAAGATGTTGCAGGAGGCCCAGCGGACCTCGGCGCCCAGCGCGACCAGGGTCTCGATGAGGACGGCGGTCTGCACCGTCATGTGCAGGGAACCGGTGACCCGGGCGCCCGCCAGCGGCTGCGCCTCGGCGTACTCCCCGCGGATCGACATCAGGCCGGGCATCTCGTGCTCGGCAAGGGTGATCTCCTTGCGGCCGAAAGCGGCCAGGGAGAGGTCGGCGACCTTGAAGTCCTGTCGGTTGTCGACAGTCGTCATACGAGCTGCTCCTCGGAATCGGGGCGAGGTGGATAGGGCTGTCCTGCGCGGCGGCGGCACGTACGCGTACCCGACCGGGGCACGGACGTGCACCGGCAGGGCACAGCTGTGCCCGGTGCGCGCAGCGCATCCGTCGGAGGCCCTCTCTCCCTCGGCCGGTCCGCGGTGGGACCGCCCGACCGCCATCAGCAGCGACGTCTGGCTCAGCCACCAAGCTACACCGGTGGGCGTGTCCCTCCCCAGTCCGCCTCCGGAGGGAGGGGGCTCCGCCGGCCCCGCGCCGGCCGTTCGCGGAGCGGGTGGTGCCCGGGAAGCGGCCATGGGCCGTACCGCGGGCCTGGACCGGAGAGTTGAGCGGCGGGGCCGAACAGGACTGCGGAACGGCAGGGCCGAACGGTGGAGATGAACGTTGGAGATGAACGGGGAGGAACGGAGGAGCTGGGTGAAGGGCGGAGGTACGGCGTCGGGGCCCGTCCGAGATCTCGGGCGGGCCCCGACGGCGTACGAGCGGGTGGTGTCAGTGGTCGGCCGACGGCTGCGACGGCCCGCCGGGGGTCGCCCTGGGGTCCGGGCCCTTGGCCGCCTCCGCCTCGCTGTAGATGTCCGGCTCCAGGTAGATCACCCGGGCGATCGGGACGGCGGCGCGGATGCGGGACTCGGCGGCGTTGATCGCGGTGGCGACCTGGGCGGCCGTGTCGTCGTGCTGGACGGCGATCTTCGCGGCGACCAGCAGTTCCTCGGGGCCGAGGTGGAGGGTGCGCATGTGGATGATGCCGGTGACGGTGTCGCCGTCGACCATCGCCGCCTCGATCTTCGAGGTTTCCTCCGGGCCCGCCGACTCGCCCAGCAGGAGCGACTTGGTCTCGGCGGCGAGCACCAGCGCGATCAGGATGAGCAGGACACCGATGCAGACCGTGCCGATGCCGTCCCAGACGCCGTTGTCGGTGAGCAGCGCGAGGCCGACGCCGCAGAGCGCGAGGACCAGACCGATGAGCGCGCCGAAGTCCTCCAGGAGGACGACCGGCAGCTCGGGGGCCTTGGCGCGGCGGATGAACTGCGACCAGGAGTGCGAGCCGCGCAGCTCGTTGGACTCCTTGATGGCCGTACGGAAGGAGAAGCCCTCGGCGATGATCGCGAAGATCAGGACGCCCACCGGCCAGTACCAGTGCTCGATCTGGTGCGGGTGCTTGATCTTCTCGTAGCCCTCGTAGACGGCGAACATGCCGCCGACCGAGAACAGGACGATCGAGACGAGGAAGGCGTAGATGTAGCGCTCGCGGCCGTAACCGAACGGGTGCTGCGGGGTCGCCTCGCGCTGGGCCTTCTTGCCGCCGATCAGGAGCAGTGCCTGGTTGCCGGAGTCGGCGAGCGAGTGAACGCCCTCGGCGAGCATCGAGGAGGAGCCGCTGAACGCGAACGCCACGAACTTCGATACCGCGATCGCGAGGTTGGCGCCGAGTGCCGCCACGATCGCTTTGGTGCCGCCTGAAGCGCTCATCTGCTCCTGCTGTCCCTTCGTACGCCGTCCGGACCCCGTTCGTACCCTCGTACCCCGCCCGGTCCGGGCTTTGCCCGCCCTTTGCGGTGGGCCATTCTTGCAGCCCGGTCCGTCGGCGACGCGCCTCAGGTAGGTCCCGCCGTCCCGTCAGGCGACAACTGTCGCACGGAAGATCGTGCCGGAACCGGACACTTCGGCCTTTTCGCCGGCCGGTACGAAGACCGAGGTGCCGGGGGTGAGGTCGATGCCGTCGGCGCGCACGGAACCCGAGGTGCAGAGCAGGATCTGCGGGGTCGCGCGGGTGAGGTCGCGCGGGTCGGCGCCCTCGGCGACGACGTACCGGGAGAGGCGGAACTCGTCGATGGGCGTCGCGTAGACCTCTTCGCCGTCGGGGGACGCCTCGGGGCGCAGGACACCGGGGTCGCCCGTCTCGAAGCGGACCACGCGCAGGAGTTCGGGCACGTCGACGTGCTTGGGGGTCAGACCGCAGCGCAGGACGTTGTCGCTGTTGGCCATGATCTCGACGCCGAGGCCGTTCAGGTACGCGTGCGGGATGCCCGCGCCGAGGAACAGTGCCTCACCGGGCTGGAGTCGAACGTGGTTGAGGAGCATCGCGGCGATGACTCCGGGGTCGCCCGGGTAGTGGTGGGCGAGGTCGGCGTAGGGGGCGTAGGCGCCGCCGAGGCGGGCGCAGGCGGCCGTGGTCTGGGTGACCGTACGGGCCATGTCGTCCGGGTCTGCACTCAGCACCGCGGTGAGGACCTCGCGCAGCGCAGCGTCCTCCGGGTGGGCGCGCAGCAGGTCGACGTACGGCTTGAGGGAGTCGATGTCGAGGGCGGCGAGGAGTTCGGCGGTCTCCTCGGGGGCGCGGAAGCCGCACAGGCCGTCGAACTCGGTGAGGGCGCAGATCAGTTCGGGCTTGTGGTTGGCGTCCTTGTAGTTGCGGTGCGGGGCGTCGATCGGGACACCGCGGCGCTCCTCGTCCTCGTAACCCTCCCGGGCCTGTTCGAGGTCGGGGTGCACCTGGAGGGAGAGCGGGGCGCCGGCGGCGAGGAGTTTCAGGAGGAACGGCAGGCGGGGGCCGAACCTGGCGACGGCGGCGCGGCCGAGTTCCTTCTCCGGGTCCTCGGCGACGACCTCGTTGAGGGGACCGCGCTCGGTGCGCGAGGGGGCGCCCGGGTGCGCGCCCATCCACATCTCCGCCTGCGGTTCGCCGGTCGGCTCCACGCCGAGCAGCCGCGGGATGGCGGTGGTCGAACCCCAGGCGTAGGGGCGGACGGTGTTGTCGAGGCGGTCCATCGGTGTCTTCTTCTCCATACGTGCGCTGCTCGGCCCGCTCCGTGCGGGCGCTGTTCGGAAGCGCGGTGTCAGGGGCGCCGGTCGCGGGGTCCGGCGACGTGCGCCGGACGCGAGGTCCCGCCCAAGATCAGGCCCCCGAAGCGAGCGCCAGGTAAACGGCGGCGAAATCCGTGATGGCGATCAGCTCGGCGAGCGTTTCCAGTTCGCCGCCCTCCTCGGGTTCGAGTTCGCTGATCGCGGTGTCGTGGCCGAGGGCGAGTTCGCGGGCGGCGGGTGCGGCGCTGATCCCGCCGATCGGCCGGTCTCGGAGCAGCACCACGCGCGCGTGCAGTGCCTGTTGCTCCGCGACGCGGTCCCGGAAGAAGTCGTCGGGGTCCGCGCCGGCGGCGAGCGCGCCGGCGAGCAGCACGCTGTGCGAGGCGAGGGCCTCTGGGAGTTCGGCGGTGAGCGCGGGGCGGCCGGCGAGTTCGGCCAGCGCGGCGGTGAACCGGCGGCCGGCCGGGCCCGCCGAGGTGCCCTCCGTCCAGATCACCGGGAGCGCCTCGGCCAGCTCGACCGCGAGGGTCTTGGCGGGGTTGCTGTACGCGGCGATGGCGGGTCCGCAGCGCTCGGCGACGCGGTCGAGGCGGTCGGCGACCTTCTGCAGGGCTTCCGGCGGGGCCGAGACCAGGCCGGTGCGGTCGAGGAGGACGAGCAGCGGGGTGAGCAGCGCCCAGAGCACGCCGGGGGCCGAGGCGGCGAGCGGCTCGTCCTGGTCGTACGGGGCGGTCGCCATCGGTACGAAGAGGCCGTGGCTGCCTTCCACCCACTCGGCGAGGGGGGAACCGGCGGGGGCCACGGCGGCGACGGTGCTGCCGCGCCGGTAGGCCTGCTCGATGAGCAGCTCCAGGCCGGGTTCGCTGCCGTCGGGGGTGGCGATCAGCAGCAGGTCGACGGGGCCCGCCCAGCCGGGCAGGTCCCAGCGCAGGGCGCCTCCGGCGGGAGCGACACCCGTGGGGGTGAGCCTGGTGAGGGGGCAGCTCGTTCCGGCGAGGGTGCCGAGAAGTTCGGCGACGCCGGTTGCGGCCATGCCGGGGCCCGCGATCAGGACGGCGCGCGGGCGGCCGTCCGGCTTCAGCTCGGGGATGCCGGCCTCGGTGGCGTGCCGGACCGCGGTGCGCACCCGGGCACCGGCCTCGGCGGCGCCGCGGAGCAGTGCCCGCCGGTCGGCCCGGGTGAGCGCGTCGGGATCGTCGAGGAGCGATTCGTCGAGCATGGGGTCGGTAGCCTCCGATCGCCGGGGCGCTTGCGCGTGAGCCGCCGGGGTCGCTTGCACGGGGTCGCTCGCGCGAGGTGCCGAGCGGCGCTGGGTCGGACCGGGGGCCGGCCGGGTGTGCGCCGGTCGCCGATCGGGGCGGCCGCGTCGCCGTCGTCCGTGCGGGCGGCGGCGCTGTCGCCTGTCGTCGGGTGTCGTGGCTTGTCGTCGCCCTGCCGTGCCGTCGGGACGTCCGTGGGTGGGGACGGCGCGGCCGGCACCTCGCGCGCGGCCCTCGCGGCGCCGCTGTCCGCGAGGCGGCCGCTTCGGCTACGCGGGGCGGCGGGCCTCGTCGACCAGGAGTACGGGGATGCCGTCGCGGACCGGGTAGGCGAGGCCGCAGTCCGCTCCCGTGCAGATCAGCTCGGTCTCCTGCTCCTTGAGCGGGGCATGGCAGGCCGGGCAGGCGAGGATCTCCAGGAGGCCGGCTTCGAGCGGCATGGGGTGTCCTTCCGAAACGGTGGATGCGGCCTGGTCAGGGTACCGCTGCGGGAAGCCGGGTGCCGGGGCGCGCCCACGGTTCGTGAGGCGCGCGAAGCGGCCGCACGGGCCTCTGAGGCTCGTCTCCGCGTCCCGTCCCCGTGACCGCGTCTTTCCCCCCGGCCGACCGCCGACGGGCGCGGTACCCGTGGGGTGCCGTGCCCGTCGGTTCCGACGGTCGGCCGCCGGGCCGCTCCCGGTCGGCGGTATCGGGTCTCCGGTCCGGCCGTGCGGGGCTCAGCCTCTGATGATCTTCAGTACCTCGTCCCGGACCTTCGTCATCGTGGCCTCGTCGCGGGCCTCCGCGTTGAGACGCAGGAGGGGCTCGGTGTTGGAGGGGCGGACGTTGAACCACGCGTCCTCGGCGGTGACCGTCAGACCGTCGAGTTCGTCGATCGTGACGCCCTCGCGGCCCTCGTAGGCGGCCCTGACGGCGGCGAGGCGGGCGGCCTGGTCGTCGACGGTGGAGTTGATCTCGCCGGATCCGGCGTAGCGGTCGTATTCCGCGACGAGCCCGGAGAGCGGGCCCTCCTGGCCGCCGAGGGCGGCGAGGACGTGGAGGGCGGCCAGCATGCCGGTGTCGGCGTTCCAGAAGTCGCGGAAGTAGTAGTGCGCGGAGTGCTCGCCGCCGAAGATCGCGCCGGAACTCGCCATCTCGGCCTTGATGAAGGAGTGGCCCACGCGGGTGCGGACCGGGGTGCCGCCGTGCTCGCGGACGACCTCCGGCACGGACCAGGAGGTGATGAGGTTGTGGATGACCGTGCCGCCGCCGTGCTTGGCCAGCTCGCGGGCGGCGACCAGCGCGGTGATCGCGGACGGGGAGACCGGTTCGCCCCGTTCGTCGACGACGAAGCAGCGGTCGGCGTCGCCGTCGAAGGCGATGCCGAGGTCGGCGGCCTCCTCGCGGACGCGCTTCTGGAGGTCCACGATGTTCGCCGGGTCGAGCGGGTTGGCCTCGTGGTTCGGGAAGGTGCCGTCCAGCTCGAAGTACATCGGCACGAGCTCCAGCGGCAGGCCGGAGAAGACGGTGGGGACGGTGTGTCCGCCCATGCCGTTGCCCGCGTCGACGACGACCTTCAGAGGGCGGATCGAGGTCAGGTCGACGAGCGAGCGGAGATACGCCGCGTAGTCCTCCAACGTGTCCCGCGGTGTGATCGTTCCGGGCGTGGCGTCCGAGGCCGGGGCACCGGAGTCGAGCCAGGACTCGGCGAGTTGGCGGATCTCGGAGAGGCCGGTGTCCTGGCCGACGGGGGCCGCGCCCGCCCGGCACATCTTGATGCCGTTGTACTGGGCCGGATTGTGCGAGGCGGTGAACATGGCGCCCGGCAGTCCGAACGCGCCCGAGGCGTAGTACAGCTGGTCCGTGGAGCACAGGCCGATCTCGGTCACGTCGACCCCGCGCGCCGCCGCGCCGCGCGCGAAGGCGCGGGACAGTCCGGGCGACGACGGCCGCATGTCGTGCCCGATCACGATGGCGTCCGCTCCGGTCACCTGGACGAAGGCGGCGCCGAACAGTTCGGCGAGCGGCTCGTCCCACTGGTCCGGAACCACCCCGCGTACGTCGTACGCCTTCACGAGCTGCGACAGATCAGCAGTCACGGCCAACCCTCCAGGAGTCCACTTCGGTCACCCCAAACTACCCGTCCGGGCTGACAGCGGGCGGTGCCGAGCCCGAGTGGAGCGCATCCGTGACGTGCGGAACGGCCCCCGTCACCCGGGGGAAACCCGCCCGACTCGGGGCAGCTTCCGCGACCGTCCCGGCGCGCTGGGCCCGGTGTCCTGAACGGCTCAGGGCAGCATCCAGGAGAGGACCGGCGAGCTCTGTCCCATCACGATCAGACACATGACGAGCAGCAGTCCGAGACTCCAGGGCAGCACCTTGCGCAGCAGGTCGCCCTCACGGCCCGCGAGCCCGACGGCCGCGCAGGCGATGGTCAGGTTCTGCGGCGAGATCATCTTGCCGAGGACCCCGCCCGAACTGTTGGCGGCGGCCAGGAGTTCGGGGGACAGTCCCGATTCCCGGGCGGCGCTCACCTGGAGGGCGCCGAAGAGGGCGTTCGACGAGGTGTCGGAGCCGGTCACGGCCACGCCGAACCATCCCAGAACGGGGGACAGGAAGGCGAGTCCGGAGCCGGCCGCCGCCACGAAGTGACCGATCGTGGCGGCCTGTCCGGAGAGGTTCATGACGTAGGCGAGGGCCAGTACGGACGTCACGGTCAGGATCGCGAACCTCAACTCGCGCACGGTCGCGAGCCATTCCCGGACCGCCACGCGCGCGTGCACCCCGAGCACCACGGCCGTGCACAGCCCGGCGAGCAGCACGAGGGTGCCGCCGGTCGACACGATCGGCCAGGTGAAGACGTTCCCGCCCACCGGCTTGCCGTTCGGGTCGACGACATTCAGGAAGGGCCAGTCGTACGTCCGTGTCGCCCGCGCGAGCCAGTCCTTCACGGCCGGGATCTGCGCGATCGAGAAGACCGTGACGATCAGGGCGTACGGGGCGTAGGCGCGCACGACTTCGCGCGGCGGGTCCTGCTCGTCGAGTTCCTCGCTGCGCGCTCCGGTCAGGACCGAGGCACGTACGGACTCGGCGGCGGGCACGCGTGCGCGCGGTACGGCGACCAGGGCGGCGGCACCGGCCAAGGAGGCGCCGATGTCGGCGAGTTGCGCGGAGACGTAGTTCGAGGCGGCGAACTGGACGGCGGCGAAGGCCACTCCGCACACCAGGGCGGGTACCCAGGTCTCCCGCAGTCCGCGCCTGCCGTCGACCAGGCCGACGAGGACCAGGGGCACGACCAGCGCGAGCAGCGGGGTCTGCCGGCCCACCACGGAGGCGACGGAGTCCAGGGGCAGGCCGGTGACTTGGGCGAGGGTCACGACCGGAGTGGCCATCGCTCCGAAGGCGACCGGCGCGGTGTTGGCGACGAGGGCGACGACCGCCGCGCGCACCGGGTCGAAACCGAGGGCGACCAGCATCACCGAGCAGATCGCGACGGGAGCGCCGAAACCGGCGAGTGCCTCCAGCAGCGCGCCGAAGCAGAAGGCGACCACCAATGCCTGGATGCGCGGGTCGTCGGACAGCCGCCCGAACGAGCGGCGCAGGATGTCGAAGTGCCGGGTGCGGACGGTCATCCGGTACACCCACAGGGCGTTGACGACGATCCACAGGATGGGGAAGAGGCCGAACACTGCGCCCTGAGCCGCGCTGGAGAGCGTCTGGCCCACCGGCATGCCGTACGCGAGCCAGGCGACCAGCGAGGCCGCCAGAAGGCCCGCCAGGGCCGCCAGGTGTGCCTTCAGCCGGACGCCGCCGAGCAGGATCAGCACGACCACGAGAGGAAGGGCGGCCACGAGCGCGGACAGGCCGAGCGAGTCGGCGACGGGTTGCAGCTCCTGGACGTACATGGACGCCTCCCCGGCTTCCGTGATGCGGAAAGCGATTTCTCACGGCACCGGAAATCGTCGTGTCCGCGACAACTTCACGTCAATGGGTCTGCGTCACCCGGTGGATCGGCGTCCAGGGAACGGGCGATGGGGCCCCAGCGGCACGACGGACCGCGGAAAGGACGCAGGGGGCGGAAAGGGGCACGAGGCGCGGAATGCGGCGAGGGGAGCGCGTCGCGGGGCGCGGCAGGGCGAGGAGAACGGCGTACGGAGTGCGCGGAGTACGGTCGCGAGGAGCGGTGCTCAGTTGTCGGGTGAGCGCAGGATCCGCAGGTGGCCGCGGCGCGCGACCTCCATCGGGTCCACCGAGCGGGCGCTGCCGCCGGCCTCCGCCGCGCGCTTCTGCGGACGGGCCGCCTCGCGCACCGCGTTCGCCAGCGCCTCCAGGTCGTCGCCACTGGGACGCGAGGGACCGGAGGAGTCGGCGAGCCGGACCACCTCCCAGCCGCGCGGCGCGGTGAGGCGCTCGGAGTGCTCGGCGCACAGGTCGTAGCAGTGGGGTTCGGCGTAGGTGGCGAGCGGGCCGAGGACCGCGGTCGAGTCGGCGTAGACGTACGTCAGCGTCGCGACGGCGGGACGGCCGCAAGCGGTGCGCGAACAGCGACGTACAAGGCTCACGATGTTGGACCGTACCGCACTCTTGAGCGGGCCGCGACGACTCTCCCCCAGGTCACCCCACCGTGTCGTGTTGTGAGGCCGACCACACCTCTTTCCGGGCATCAGACCCTGACCTGGGGCGACATCACGTGTCGGGGCACCGAACAGACCTGAATCCGGTCGCCACTTGGTGCGAATCATGTCAATTGCCATGTCAGAGACGGTCCTGGAGAGATACGGAATCGAGCTCAATCTTGGCTGGAATGGTCGTCGGGCGTCATCCCGAACCCGTGCCGGACCCTGGACCGTCGGCCCGCCCGCCCGTCGGTGACCTGCGCGTGGGGCCGGGCGGCCGGGCCGGGCGGGGACTACTCTTCGTCAGTGATGGACAACCCCGTACCGCCCCGCGCCGCAGCAGCCGGTCCCCGACGTCGTGACCGCCATGGCAGGGGCATGCGCGGCCCCGTGGCGCCGCCCCAGGTACCACTCGCGGCGAGCCGTGCCGAAGTCTTCGCGGACCTGGTGCAGGACTCCGTGGAGCGGCTGGAGCGACGCTGGCCGCAGCTCGCGGACATCGACTTCATGGTCCTCGAAGTCCCCCGCCTGGAGGGCTCGGGCGAGGGCTGGAGCGACGAGGCGGTGCCCCTGGGCGGCACGATCGCGGCGCGCGAGGGGCATCCAGCGCGCGTGGTCGTCTACCGCCGTCCCGTCGAGATCCGCACCAAGGGGCGCGACGAGCGCGCCGCCCTGGTGCACGAGGTCGTCGTGGAGCAGGTCGCGGAAGTGCTGGGCCTGACACCGGAGACGGTCGATCCGCGGTACGGCGAGGACTGAGGACGGTCCCGGACCGGTCGCCCGGCCCCGGGGCGGATCCGCCCCGGGGCCCGCCCGAACTCGCCCCGCCCGAACTCGCCCCGCCCGAACTCGCGCCGTCCTAGCCCGCGCCGTCCTAGCCCGTGCCGTCCGGACCCGGGCGGATCACCGGTCCTCGGTCACTGCTTCAGCAGCACCGAGAGGTCCTGCTCCGCTTGCGGCACCGAGACCGTTCCGCGGTCGTCCGGGAGGTTCTGGATGGTGAAGCCGGGAACGCCTTCACTGGTCGCCGCGAGCATCCGGGAGGCGTAGACCGGGCCGCCGGAGACCACCTCGACGGTGAGGGCGTACGTGCCCTTGAGGCCGCTCGGGACGGGTGCCGCGACGTTCTGCGTGGTCCCGCCCTTGATGGTGAACGTCTTCGAGACGGCCGTGCCGCCCTCGCTGCCCGCGGACGCGGTGACTCTGATCCGGGCTCCCCCGCCCGGGGCGGTCACGGCGAGCGTGGACCCCTTGGCGGTGTTGTCGGCGACCGTCGCGCGCGCGCCGACCGGAGCGGTGGCCGGAATGAACGCGGTCTCCTGGTCGGCGCCCTTGCCGCGCACCACCCGCAGGGCGGCGACGACCGGCACGGACGAGCCGGTGGGCGTGAGCACCAGGGAGCCCGCCTCGCCGCGGGTGACGTCCCCGAGGTCGACCGCGGAGGTCATGCCGGCCTTCACGTGCAGCGTCTCGTTGCCCGCCGGGGTGATCAGCCCCGAGGGCGAGGCGAGGCGCACCTTCAGGTCGGCGTCGGTGTCGCCGGGCGCGAAGGCGACCAGGCGGACCGAGGTGGCGTCCTTGGGGATGCCCGGCATGACGAGGCTGCCCGCGGGGTCTGCGGCGGCGGCCAGCCAGTCGCCGCCGGTCTTGTCGTCCAGGGCCTGCACGGCGGCTCCGACGCGACCGCTGCGGACCGACACGTGCACGGTGAGGTCGGTCTGCGGATCGCCGGTCAGCGTGTTCAGCAGGATCGGCTCGCCGGCGTGCGGCTGGACCGTGATCCCGTCGGCCACCGTGGACTTGAGCGTGCCGTCCTTGCCGTACAGGTCGATGTCGACGACGGCCGCGGAGTCGTCCGGGTTGGTCAGGTGCACATAGTCGGTGCGCGCGGCGGCGGTGCTGGCGCCCGGGAACCAGAACTCGGTGTCGGGGGCGGTGCAGTTGGTGCCGAGCAGGCCACGCCCGTTGCCCGCGGCGACCCGCGTGGTCTCCTGAACCGTCCAGCCGGGCGCGAACCTGCCCGACGCGATGCCGACGAGGGCGGGCGCGTCGGCGCCCGAGGTGTCGCCGGCCGCCGGCTTGCCTGGCTCCTTGGGCTGGACGACGGGCTTGGCGGGCTTGGCGGCCTTGCCACCGCTCTTCTTGCCGGCGGTCGAGTCCGCCGACTCCTCGGTGGCAGCCTGGAGTTGGGCCTTGCCGCTGTCGCTCGCACCCTCCACGACGGGCGTGAAGGACGTGTACGCGGTGTCGGCGATGTCGGAGGTGCTCGGCTGCGGGCAGAGCAGGCTGGTGCGCTCCACGGGCAGCCGCGCGGCCGTGCCCGCCGCGCTGTCACCGGACGCGTCGGGCGACTCGAGGGTCGCGAAGCCGGTGACGGCGGCGAGCGCGGTCGCCGCGGCGATCAGGGACAGGGTGGTGCGGTTCACTGATGGCTCCCGTCGGGGCGCTCACTGTCGGTGCCGTGCGAGGGGTGCGTCGGGTCGTACGCCGGGTCGTAGCCCTGCTCGCCGGTGTCGTAGCCCTGGCCCCGGGGGTCGAAGGCCTGGCCGTTCGCGTCGTAGCTCTGGCCGTAGGTCTGGTCGTAGGCCGCCGTGCCCCCATAGGCGTACGGGTCGTACTGGCCGCCCTGGTAGGGGTCCGCCTGGTACGGCTGCTCATAGGTGTCCGCCGGGTACTGCGGCCGGCCTTCGTACTGCTCGCCGCCGTAGGTGTCGTACTCGGCGTTCGCGTAACTGGCGCTGTCCCATTCGTCGTACGCCCGCTGGTGCGGGACGCCGGCGGCCGGGACCTCCTCGTCGTCGTCCGCGTCCGCGGTGAACTCGCCGTCGGGGTCCCCGTCGGACTGCTCGGACTCCGCCTCGGCCTGGGCGCGCAGGCGGCGGGCACGGCGGCCGTCGCCCGTCATGTCCTCGGCGGGCACCGGCTGCTCCTCGGGGAGGTCGTCGTCGACGTCCCGGCGCCGCCCGGGAAGGGCGAGCACCACGAGGACGAGGGCGAGCGCGCCCTGGGCCCACAGCCAGGCGGTGTGGCTCAGCGGGGCGTCGAAGGTGACGTCCAGCCTGCCGCCGCCGGCCGGCAGCTGGAAGCCCTGGGCCCAGCCGTCGACCGTGGTGCGGGTGAGCGGCTTGCCGTCCAGCGTCGCCGTCCAGCCCGCGTCGGTGCTGTCGGCCAGCCGCAGGACGCGGCCGTCGGATCCGGCGGGGATCGTGGTGTGCACCTCGACCGGGCCTGCGGCGATGGACTCCGGATCGCCGGACGCGGGGACGATCGCGGCGCGCGAGACCTGCTGGTCGACACGCCACAGGGCGCTGCCGTCCTGCTGGCTCAGCCGGCTCAGGCCCGTGGTGGCGTCCAGGACGCGGCTCACCTCGCGCGGGGCGCCCTTGCGGACCAGGACGTAGCGCACGGCGAAGCCGCCGAGCTCGTCGGCCTGGTCGGCGCCGGAGCCCGCCACGAGGTTGGCGACGACCTTGTCGAGCTTCTTGTTCTCGCTGTCCGCCGAGGCGAGTTCGGCGTCGCCGAGGCGGGCGCCCGAGCCGCGGACGAGGACGTAGCCGACCCTGGCGGCCGAGCTGCTGTCGAGGACGAGGGTGCGGGCCTGGTCGCGGGTGCCGCTCTCCTCGGCGACGAACGCGGGCACCTGCACCGGGTCGCGGCGTTCCACGGGCCCGTCGGCGCCGCGGATGATCCACCCGGCGGCGACGAGCAGCGGGCCCGCGGCGCAGGCGAAGGCGATCAGCGCGGCCACCGGCTGACGCCAGCCGAAGCTCTGTTCGGCCACACGCGCGCGTGCCCCGTCGGAGCCGACGGCGGCGGCGGCGAGCAGCGCGAGACCGTAGACGAGGGTCGCGGGCCCGGCCCAGGTGGAGCGGTTGGACAGGACCGCGAAGACGAGTGCCACGACGGCGATGACCCAGGCGGTCCGGATCCCCGCCTGGCGCTCGGAGCGCAGCAGGGCGGCCAGCGCGGCGAGCACGATGCCGAAGAGCATCAGCCCGCTGACCGTGCCCGGCCCGCCGGGGCCGGCGCTGAGCAGGTCGAGCGGGGAGGCCGCGCCGGCTCCGTAGTCCAGT
This sequence comes from Streptomyces sp. NPDC002742, assembly GCF_042888885.1. Lineage (NCBI taxonomy): Bacteria > Bacillati > Actinomycetota > Actinomycetes > Kitasatosporales > Streptomycetaceae > Streptomyces > Streptomyces sp. NPDC002742. Next base: position 60,958 of record NZ_JBIAQF010000037.1, on the reverse strand, counting down.
CCGGCCTGCTTGAAGAAGCCGAACGGCAGCAGGGTCAGCGACCAGGGGGCGAGAACCAGCAGCGGGGTGCCGAGCTGGGCCAGGAAGCGCAGCCCGTAGGCGGTGATCTCCCCGCGGCGCACCACGAGGAGTGCTACGCCGAGGACCAGCGCGATGGGCCACACGATCGGGGTGAACGCCGTCGTGAACGTAAGCAGCAGGGCGTACGCCCAGGTCGCGCGCCAGCTTCCACGCGCCCGGGAGCCGTGCGCGAGACCGCTCGCCGCGATGCCCGCGCGCGCGATGAGCGGCAGCAGGATCGCGAGGACGGCGGTGCCGATGCGGCCGCCCGCGAGCGCGCCGGTGGCGGCGGGCAGGAAGGCGTACGCGACGGAGGCCCAGGCGCGCAGCAGGCGGGACTCGACGAGCGGGCGCGAGGCGAAGTACGCGGCGAAGCCGGCCAGCGGCACGGATCCCACGAGGAGCACGGTGACCGCGAGCCCGGTGGAGCCGAGGAGCGCGGAGGCCAGCAGCGCGACGAGCGCGAGGTAGGGCGGGGCGGGCTGGGTGGAGCCGGCGCCGACCGGATGCCAGCCGTCGAGGTAACGCGCCCACAGGTCGGAGGCGTCGGCGGGGGCGGGCAGCAGCGCGCCGCCCGCGAGGGCTCCGCCGCCGAGCAGTTGGCGGCAGGCGAGGAGCGAGACGAACAGGAGCACCAGGAACAGCATCGGGCCGGGGTTGCGGGCGATGCGCTTGATCCGGGCGAACTGCTCGATCTCCAGGAAGTCGCCGTCGTCGCCGCCGGGTCCGGACTCGACAGCGCCTCCGTGCCGTCCGGCGCCCGTGACGAGGTCGGCGTCGGAGCCGCTGGTCAGATTGCCGGCGACCTGCTCGAAGGTGGCCCGCACGGTGGCGCCGGGCGGCGGGAACAGGGCCCGCAGTTCACCCTTGTCCACCTGCGGGCGGCCGCGCCTGCGCCGCCCGGCGATGATCCGCTCCGGGCGCAGCAGCGTACTCAGGAGGCCGCGGATCTCGTCGACGGCCTGTCCGGGGACCTTGCCCACGAGGTAGGCGACCGTGCGCACCAGGGTGCCGAGGACGAGCCGGATGAGGATCCAGGGGAGCTGCGCGGTGCGGGCGTTGACGAGGAGGGTGTAGACGGCGCCCGCTTTGTCGACCCGGTGCGGGGACGCGGAGGTGCGGCCCACGCAGTCGACGGCGCGGCGCTCGCGGGAGGCCGCCTCGGCGTGCCGTACGACGGCCTCGGGGGCGACGAGCACACGGTGGCCGGCGGCCTGGGCGCGCCAGCACAGGTCGACGTCGTCGCGCATCAGGGGGAGCCGGCGGTCGAAGCCGCCGAGCTCCTCGAAGACATCGCGCCGGATCAGCATTCCGGCGGTGGAAACGGACAGCACGGGGTGGACGTGGTCGTGCTGGCCCTGGTCCTGCTCGCGACGGTCCAGACCGGTCCAGCGGCGGCCCGAGTTGGCGATGGTGACGCCGACTTCGAGGAGCTGCCTGCGGTCGTACCAGCCGCGGAGTTTGGGGCCGACGATGGCCACGTCGTGGCCGACCTCCCGCTCGTTCTCCACGACGCGCAGCAGCTGGGCCAGGGCGTCGGGCTCCGGGGCGCTGTCGTCGTGCAGCAGCCAGAGCCACTGCTCGGGCTCGCCGTGCGGGAGGTCCGGCATGTCGTAGGCCTCGTCGCGCCAGCTGCGGGTGACGGGGTCCCAGCCGCTCGGACGCTTGAGGTAGGGCAGGTCGTCCGGTGTCAGCTCACCGGCGGTGCGGGACACCTCCTCGACGGCCTGGCCGAAGCCGGTGCGGCGCGCCAGGTGCAGCACGCGGTCGGCGCCGAGCGCCTCGGTGAGCAGCTGGGCGGATTCGTCCCCGCTGCCGGTGTCGGCCGCCACCGCGTTCTGCACGGGGCGGTCCTGGCCGAGCAGCCCGGCGAGCGCCTCGGGCAGCCAGCGGGCGCCGTCGTGGGAGACGAGCACCGCGGTCACGACGTGACGCGGGAACTCAGGGGCGGCAGCGGCGTCATTACGGGCTGCCGAATGGCTGTACACGGACATCGAGGTACGGGCCCCGGTTCGATGGACTGCGGTGGACGTCTGTGTCCGGCGGGGACAGCGGGACGTCTCGGACGAGGGCCCACACTAACGGCTGAGAAAGACGACGGCCCGCCGCCTGTGGATAACCCACCTGCGCCGGGCCGTTCCTTACGTAAGAGTGTGTGCCGTTTGGTCTGCGGCACCCATGTGTGTGGACTACTGTTCCGCGCCCGCTTTCCGTGCGACCGTTCTCAGACAGCGGCCTTCTTCAGACGACGCCGCTCCCGCTCGGACAGACCACCCCAGATGCCGAACCGCTCGTCGTTGGCGAGCGCGTATTCGAGGCACTCGGAGCGGACCTCACAGGCGAGGCAGACCTTCTTGGCCTCGCGGGTGGAGCCGCCCTTCTCGGGAAAGAAGGACTCGGGGTCGGTCTGGGCGCACAGCGCGCGCTCCTGCCAGCCGAGTTCCTCGTCCGCGTCGTCGACCAGCAGTTGCTGCACCAGCTCGGTCATGTGCGCCCCTCGTCTGTCTTTCGCGTCCCCGTGATGCTGCCGTTACCGATTTCGGCTGAACGACACGAGTGAAATTACAAGTGTGCCGATCCGGGCCAGTCAAGCCGAGATCTGCTATTGGGCCCCTTATTCACTCTCCGGAACCAAGGCTTTGCGGAAAGTGTTCAAATCGGCATAAACCCTGACAGCCCAAGAGGTCCAGGTCAGACGCCCTCCCCCTCGCGGAGGAGGACGTCCAGGAGTTCGATCTCGTTCCGGCGCGGACCCCGAAGCGAATCTGATCACATTTGGATCACGGGGCCGCGGCGAGGTTTGTTCACCCGGTTGTGCGCCATGTGTCCGGGGAGGCTCCTGAACAAACCTTTCGCCTGCCAGATGAACCGGATGAGGTGAAACATCTCCCACATACCGGACATGCAGTTGACAGTCGAGGTGTGAACCGGTGTCCTTGTGGGCATGCTCGCGAACTTGGCACCCACCTCGACCCGCACCGCCGGGTCCCTCGGTGCTGCCCACGTTCGCTGTTGCTGTTGTTGCTGTTCCAGCTGTTGAGCCCTACCGCGCTCCGGCTGCCTCGCCGCCACTGAGGCGAATCCCCGCCCCGCACAGGGCCACCGCCCGCACCAGGGCTCCTCCCCGTCCGTGACCCGGGCGGAATCCCCGCTCGTGACCCGGGCGGAAACGGCCAGCGACACCCCAGCACTCTTCCGCCGAGGAACCACCGCATCCATGAACAGCGACAGCGACCTCCAGATCGCCGGCGACATCCTCGAAGTTCCGCACCTGCTCCAGCCGCCGCGCGAACACCCCTCCACCGTGGCCGAGTTCGTCGGCCTGGCGCGCTCCATCGCCGCCGACCGCTCCCAGTGGGAACACCTCGTCCGCTACGACGCCGCCTCGCGCTGGTACCACCGGCTGCGCACGGGCCCCGGCTATGAGGTGTGGCTCCTGTCCTGGGTGCCCGGACAGGGCAGCGGGCCGCACGACCACGGCGGCTCCTCCGGCGTACTGACCGTCCTGGACGGCGCGCTGACCGAACACACCGAGCGCGGCACGCGCGCCCTGGGCTCCGGCGCGCAGCGCGCGTTCGCGCCCGGGTACGTCCACGAAGTCGTCAACGACTCGCTCGAACCCGCCGTCACCCTGCACGTCTACTACCCGGGTCTTACCGACATGCCGATGCACGCGGCCCGTTGCGCGGTCGCCGAAACCGTGTGACGCGTTCGCGCCGGACCGCGGGTCCGACGTGGCGGGGTCTCGTAACCGGCTGACGCGTTGTCGGACCCGCCTGCGAGACTGAACCCCATGCGCATTGTGGTTCTGGCAGGCGGTATCGGTGGTGCCCGGTTCCTGCGTGGTCTCCAGCGGGCCGTTCCGGACGCGGACATCACGGTCATCGGCAACACCGGCGACGACATCCACCTCTTCGGGCTGAAGGTCTGCCCGGACCTCGACACGGTGATGTACACGCTCGGCGGCGGCATCAACGAGGAGCAGGGCTGGGGACGGGCCGACGAGACCTTCCATCTGAAGGAGGAGCTCGCGGCGTACGGGGTCGGACCCGAGTGGTTCGGGCTCGGCGACCGTGACTTCGCGACGCACATCGTGCGGACGCAGATGCTGGGCGCGGGCTATCCGCTCAGCGCCGTCACCGCGGCCCTGTGCGACCGGTGGAAGCCGGGCGTGCGTCTCATCCCCATGTCCGACGACCGCGTCGAGACCCATGTCGCCGTCACGCTGCCGGAGGGCGACCCCGCCGGGGCCGCCGGCGAGCGCAAGGCGATCCACTTCCAGGAGTACTGGGTGCGGCTGCGGGCCGCCGTGCCGGCCGAGGCGATCGTGCCGGTCGGCGCCGAGCAGGCGAAGCCCGCGCCCGGAGTGCTGGAGGCCATCGCCGAGGCGGACGTCATCCTCTTCCCGCCGTCCAACCCCGTCGTCTCCGTCGGCACGATCCTCGCCGTACCCGGCATCCGCGAGGCCATCGCCGAGGCGGGCGTGCCCGTCGTCGGTCTCTCCCCCATCGTCGGCGACGCGCCGGTGCGCGGCATGGCCGACAAGGTGCTGGCCGCGGTGGGCGTCGAATCCACCGCCGCCGCGGTGGCCGAGCACTACGGCTCCGGCCTCCTCGACGGGTGGCTCGTCGACACGGTGGACGCCTCCGCCGTGGAGCGTGTCGAGGCGGCCGGCATCCGCTGCCGGGCCGTACCGCTGATGATGTCCGACCTCGACGCGACGGCGCGGATGGCGCGTGAGGCGCTGACGCTGGCGGAGGAGGTGCGGACGTCGTGACCACCGTGGACGGGGCGATGCCCTCCGGCGGACGGCGCCCGGGACGGCACGCCGACGGGCGACACGCCGGGCGGCCCGCCGACGCGGGCTACCGGGTCTGGGCGCTGGGCGGACTTCCCGAGGTGCGCCAGGGGGACGACCTGGCGAAGCTCATCGCGGCCGCCGAGCCCGGACTCGTCGACGGGGACGTGCTCCTCGTCACCTCCAAGATCGTGTCGAAGGCCGAGGGCCGTACGGTCGAGGCCGCCGACCGCGAGGCCGCCATCGACGCCGAGACCGTCCGCGTCGTGGCACGGCGCGGCGCGCTGCGGATCGTCGAGAACCGGCAGGGCCTGGTGATGGCCGCCGCCGGGGTCGACGCCTCCAACACCCCTGCCGGGACAGTGCTGTTGCTGCCCGAGGACCCCGACGCCTCCGCGGCCGCGATCCGCGCGGGACTGCGGGACACCCTGGGGGTCGACGTCGGCGTCGTGATCACTGACACCTTCGGGCGGCCCTGGCGCACCGGACTCACCGATGTCGGCATCGGCGCCGCGGGCGTCCAGGTGCTCGACGACCTGCGCGGCGGCACCGACGCGCACGGCAATCCGCTCAGCGCGACCGTCGTCGCCACGGCCGACGAGCTCGCCGCCGCCGGTGACCTGGTCAAGGGCAAGGCCTCCGGGCTGCCCGTCGCCGTCGTGCGCGGGCTCGCGCACCTGGTGACCGAGGGGGACGGCGCGGGAGCACGGGCGATGGTGCGCGACGCGCGTGACGACATGTTCCGGCTGGGCACCTCGGAGGCGGTACGGGAGGCGGTGACCCAGCGGCGTACCGTACGGGCCTTCACGGACGAACCCGTCGACCCCGGTGCCGTACGCCGTGCGGTCGCCGCGGCGGTGACCGCGCCCGCGCCGCACCACACCACGCCCTGGCGGTTCGTGCTCCTTGAGTCCGAGGAGTCGCGGACCCGGCTGCTCGACGCCATGCGCGACGCGTGGATCGCGGATCTGCGGGGCGACGCGAAGAGCGAGGAATCCATCGCCAAGCGGGTCCGGCGCGGCGACGTGCTGCGCGGGGCGCCGTATCTCGTGGTGCCGTGTCTGGTCATGGACGGATCGCACACGTACGGCGACGCGCGACGGGACGGCGCCGAGCGCGAGATGTTCGTGGTCGCCACCGGGGCGGGCGTGCAGAACTTCCTGGTCGCGCTGGCCGGGGAGCGGCTGGGCTCCGCGTGGGTGTCGTCGACGATGTTCTGCCGTGACGTCGTGCGCGAGGTGCTGGAGCTTCCGGCGGGCTGGGACCCGATGGGGGCCGTGGCCGTCGGCCACGCGGCGGAGGAACCGAGGACCCGGCCGGAGCGGGACGCGTCCGACTTCGTCGAGGTCCGCTGATCGGTGTCCGCTGATCGGTCGGGGCCACTGGCTGGTTCGGCGAGGTGCCCCGACCGGCCGGGGACACCGTTCCAATCGGCCGGCGAAGCCCGCCGACCAGGGGGACACCGCTCCGACTTACTCGGCGAAGCCCGCCGAACAGCGGGACACCGCTCCGACCGGCTCGGCGAGGCGCGCTGACCGGCCGGAGAGTCGCTCCGGCTCGCTCGGCGAGGCGCGCTGAGCGAGCCGGAGGCACCCCTGGCTGGTTCGGCGGAGTGCCGTGACCGGCTGAGAGCGCCGCTCCGGCCGGCTCGGCAAGGTACGGATCGGCCGAGGACGCCGCTCCGACTGATCCGGGGCGGTTCGCCGGGGCGTCCGGCGCCTTTGCCTCGGGGTGAGCGCCTACTCTCGTAGGACGCCCCCGATTTTCTCTAGGACCTCATTCGTGTCTGGACGTTTCGCTCCCCGGCCGACGCGTGCGACCGTGCGCGGCGGGCATGTCGTGGTGCCCGGTGCTCCACCGGCCGGCGTGCCCGGCGGAGCACCGGGCGGCGTGCCCGGCGGAGTGCCCCGCCAGACCGCCGAGCCGGGACGCGCCCGTACATGGACGCCGGACGGGCCGCTCGACCTCGGGCTCGTGCTCGGGCCGCTGCGGCGCGGACCCGGCGATCCGACGTTCCGGACGACACCCGACGGCTCCGTGTGGCGGACCAGCCGCACGCCCGCCGGGCCCGGGACGGTGCGGGTCGCGCTGCGTGGCGGGGCGGTCCGGGGCGAGGCCTGGGGGCCGGGAGCCGGGTGGCTGCTCGACCGGCTCCCCGACCTGCTCGGCGCCGCGGACGATCCCGACGCCTTCGAGCCGCGGCACCGGCTCGTCGCGCTCGCCCGGCACCGGCGGCCCGGCCTGCGGCTGGTGCGGACCGGGCTCGTGATGGAGTCGCTGATCCCGTCCGTCCTGGAGCAGAAGGTCACCACCGACGAGGCGTACCGGGCGTGGCGGTTGCTCGTCCGGAAGTTCGGCGAGCCGGCGCCGGGCCCCGCGCCCGAGCGGATGTACGTCATGCCGGCACCCCGGACCTGGGCCTTGATCCCGTCCTGGGAGTGGCACCGGGCCGGGGTCGACGACAAGCGGGCCTCCACGATCCTGCGGGCCGTACGGGTCGCCGCGCGGCTGGAGGAGGCCGTCGGGCTCGATCCCGTACGGGCGCAGCAGCGGCTGGAGTCGGTGTCCGGGATCGGGCCGTGGACGTCCGCGGAAGTGGTGCAGCGCAGTCATGGCGCGGCGGATTCCGTGACCGTGGGGGATCTGCATCTGCCGGGGATCGTCGGGTACGCGCTGGCGGGGGACCGGGACGCGGACGACTCCGTCATGCTGGAGCTTCTGGAGCCCTATGCCGGGCAGCGGCACAGGGCCGCCCGGCTGATTCTGCTGGCCGGGCGTACGCCGCCGCGGCGTACGCCGAAGATGCCTCGCGGGGACATCGGGCGGCTCTAGGCGGACCGGCTTCCGCCGTCCCCGGCCGTCCGGCATCTACGGGGGCGTCCGTCGCCTCCCGAGGCTGAGCCCCCCGGCCAAGCGGATTCTCGCCCCCTCCGCCCCTACCCGTCCCGTACCCGGGGCTCCGCCCCAGACCCCGCTCCTCAAACGCCGGAGGGGCTGGATCTTGCCCCGGCCGAAAAGGGTCCGGAGGGGGCTGGAAGTGCGTCGGTGGGGCTGGAACCGTGTTTCAGCCCCACCGGGGTCAGTGCACAGGCCTTCTACTGGTCCGAAGAGAAGCGCACCGCGCCGCCCGGGATGCGGGCGTCGCACCAGACGCGGACTCCCTCGCGGAGTTCGTTGTCGGGGCCGATGACCGCGCCGTCGCCGACGACCGTGCCGGTGAGGACGGTGCGTTCGCCGATGCGGGCACCGACGCCGATGAAGGAGTCGGTGATGACGGCACCGGGCTCGACGACGGCGCCGGCCAGGACGGTGCTGCCGGTGATCCGGGCGCCCCCGCCGATGCGGGCGCCCTCTCCGACCACCGTGCCGCCGGTGAGTTTGGCGTCGGGGGCCACCGTGGCCGTGGGCAGGACCAGACGGTCGCCGCAGCGGCCGGGGACGGCCGGGGACGGGGCGCGGCCGAGCACCAGGTCGGCGGAGCCGCGGACGAAGGCCTGCGGGGTGCCCAGGTCCAGCCAGTAGGTGGAGTCCACCATTCCCTGGAGGTGGGCGCCGGTGGCCAGCAGCTCCGGGAAGGTCTCGCGCTCGACCGAGACCGGGCGGCCCTCGGGGATCGTGTCGATGACCGAACGGCGGAAGACGTACGCCCCCGCGTTGATCTGGTCGGTGACGATCTCCTCGGGGGTCTGCGGCTTCTCGAGGAAGGCCGTGACGCGCCCGGTGGCGTCCGTGGGGACCAGACCGAACGCGCGCGGGTCCTCCACCCGGGTGAGGTGGAGGGAGACGTCCGCACCCGTCGTCTCGTGGGTCGCCACCAGCGCCGGGATGTCCAGGCCGGTGAGGATGTCGCCGTTGAAGATCAGGACCGGGTCGTCGGGGCCCGAGCTCAGCCGGGACGCCACGTTGCGGATGGCGCCGCCCGTGCCGAGCGGCTCGTCCTCGGTGACGTACTCGATGTGGAGGCCCAGCGAGGAACCGTCACCGAAGTACGGCTCGAAGACCTCGGCGAGGTAGGAGGTCGCCAGCACGATGTGCTCGACGCCCGCCGCGCGCGCCCGCGCCAGCTGGTGCGTGAGGAAGGGGACCCCGGCCGCCGGGACCATCGGCTTGGGCGTGTGCACCGTGAGGGGGCGCAGCCGGGTGCCTCTGCCGCCGACCAGGAGGATCGCTTCTGTCACCTGTCGTCTCTGCTTCCTGCCGGGACCGGCCGAACTGTCTTTCGGCCGGCCAGTGTATGCAGACCGTTCGATGGCGCCTTCGATGGCCGTGCGGTGTCCTTCGACGGGCCTCTGTCGTGACTTCAGGTGATCCCTGCCGGAACCGGCCCGGCCGAACCATGCCGGCCGGGCCTGTCCCGGGTCCTGTCTACCGGCCCTGGTAGCGGGCCGCCGTCGTCCTGGCCGAGCCGAGCTTGCCGTAGAGGAGCCGTCCGGGGCACTCCGTGGCGAATCCGTCCCGATGGCCGGAGATCACGTTCAGTCGTACGTTCTTTCCCTTTCGGTAGAGATTGCCACCGGCCGACTTCAGGTATGTCTTGCCACGCGGATCGGCACCGTAGAGGCCGAGTTTCCATGCCGTGAGCCGGGCGATGGCCTTGAGCGCGGAGTCGGTCGGCTTCGAGGCGCCGAAAGTGCCGATCACGGCGATCCCCATGCTGTTCGTGTTGAACCCGCGGGTGTGGGCGCCCATGACCGCCTTGGTGACGCCTCCGGCCCGGCCTTCGTAGATGTTTCCGCACTTGTCGACGAGGAAGTTGTAGCCGATGTCACGCCAGCCACTGCTCACCACGTGGTAGCGGTAGATACTGCGGATGATCGAAGGGACCTGCGAACAGCTGTACTTGTTGCCCGACGCCGTGTGGTGCACGAAAGCCGCTTTGACCGTCTTCGTATAGAGGAAGCCGCGCTCGCGCAGGTTCTCGTTCGCGCCCCAGCCACGGCGCGTGACGATGCGGGGACGAGGGCCGATGTACGGCATCGCGCGCCGCTCGGCCATGTCGTCGGGGAAGTACGTGCGTTCCGTCTCCTCCCGGGAGAGCGCGGTGATCTCGGTGGCGCCCGCGCCCATGTCGCCGTCCGGCGCGCCCGCGCGCACGCCCCTGGCACGCACACCCGCGGGCGCGCCCCCGGCCCGCCCGGCCGTCCGGGCGTCCGCGCGTGGGGGATCCCCGCCGGGATCGACCAGTTCGAGGCGCAGGCCGCCGGGCAGCCGGAAGTCCGCCGGGGCGGCCACCCGGGCCTCCCCAGGGCTTTCCCGCACACCCTCCTGCGGGCTGTCCGCGGTCTCTCGCCCCGCCCGCCGCGCGTCGACGCGGACCTCGACGCCGTCCGAGTCACCCACCCACAGGGGGGCGGTGGAGCCGTGCACCCGGCGCGACGCGCCTTCGGGGGTGTCCGGGTCGGCGGCGTGCTCGTCGTTGTGGGTCTCGACGTCCTGCCAGTCGGACCAGTGGCCGGTGCCGGTCTCCCGGGTGCGGACCTGGACACGGCCGTTCAGCTCACGGTTCGGGTCGTCCCAGACGACGCCGAGCAGGGAGAACGGCCGTACGCTCCGGCGGGCGAGGCCCTGTTCCGGTGCGGCTGGGCCGATGGCCCGTTCACCGGTGAGCGGGGCGAGGGGCAGGGACTGGGTGCTGCCGGGGGCGGCGGCCTCGGATGTCACCGCCGACGGCCCGGCCTGTGCCGGGGAGGCGGGCAGGGCGAGCGGAAGGGCGAGAGCGGCCGCGCAGCTGACGCCGACCGAGGAAGCAAGGAATCCACGCATGCTCCTGATCCTGGACATAGTCATACATATCTGTCCATCGCGGAATTGACGGACCGTCGGGACCCGCTCCGCCGAACCGGTGGCGCGCTAGGTCCGTGCAGCGCGGCGCCCCCGCGTACGCTTGCGCGCGTGAAAGCCACCGACCGCACCCCCGCCGACCTGCTGCGATCCGCGCTCTCCGAGGACCCGGCGCGTCCTCTGGTGACCTTCTACGACGACGCGACGGGCGAACGGGTCGAATTGTCCGTGGCCACCTTCGCCAATTGGGTGGCCAAGACCGCCAACCTGCTCCAGGGCGAACTGTCCGCCGAACCGGGCGAGCGGGTCGCGCTGCTGCTGCCGGCGCACTGGCAGACGGCGGTGTGGCTGCTCGCCTGCTCCTCGGTGGGCGTCATCGCGGACGTCGGGGGCGATCCGGCCGCCGCCGACCACGTCGTCGCGGGTCCAGGACGGTTCGAGGACGGGCTCGCCTGTTCCGGTGAGCGGATCGCCCTGTCGCTCGCGCCGCTCGGCCGCCGCTTCCCGACACCGCCCGCCGGCTACGCCGACTACGCCGTGGAGGTGCCGAGCCAGGGCGACCGGTTCGCGCCGTACGCGCCGGTCGATCCGGAGGAGCGGGCGCTGGTCGTCGCCGGGGCCGCGTACACGGGCGCGGAGGTCGTGGAGCAGGCCCGCGCCGATGCCCCCGGGCTGGATCTGACGGGACCCGGTTCACGCATCCTGTCGGCGCTCCCGTACGACACCTGGGAGGGCCTGGCCGCGGGGCTGTACGCGCCGCTCGCCACCGGCGGGTCCGTGGTGCTGTGCCGCAATCTCGACCAGTTGGGCGACGATTCGCTCGCCCGGCGGATCGAGAGCGAGCGGGTGACCGCGACGGCCCGCTAGGCGTCGCGTCGCCCCCCGGCGGATCCCACCCCGGGCCCCAGCCGGACAAAGGCCTGCCGGAGCGCCGCCCGGACAACGACCCGGACAAGACACCGACAGCAGCCTGCGAGGGTCCCCGCCCGTGCCGGGCGCGTCCCTCGTTCGGCCCATCACCGGCCCCCCTCACCAGCCGCATCGGGACATGGTCGTAGGAGCAGCCAGACACGCTCGTACGCCATGAGGGGTGGTGGTCCCGACGTGACCGACACCGCAGGCACTCCCTCCGGACGCCCGGAGGGGCCGGGGCTCGGGGCGTCGCCCACCGGGGCCGGGGCCAAACGCCGGCGGCGGCGCTGGCTGCGTCACACGGCGACCGGGGTGGCCGTGGTGGTCCTCGGCGCCATCGGGGTCGGCTGGGCCGCGTACGAGAAACTGAACGGGAACATCACGGCCGACAACGACGCGGCCGCCGAGCTCGCCCGGTACGAGAGGGAACGGCCCACCGCGCTGGTGCGCGACGCGCAGAACATCCTGCTGATCGGGTCGGACTCGCGGTCGGGGGCGGGGAACAAGAAGTACGGCCGCGACTCCGGGACGGAACGGTCCGACACCACGATCCTGCTGCACCTCTCGGCGAACCGGCACAGCGCGACCGCCGTGTCGCTGCCCCGCGACCTGATGGTGGACGTACCGGGCTGCCGCCGCCCGGACGGCACCCGTACCGAGCCCATGTTCGCGATGTTCAACTACGCCTTCCAGGTGGGCGGTTCGGCCTGCACGATCCGTACCGTCGAAAAGCTCACGAACATCCGTGTCGACCATCACATGGTGGTGGACTTCCATGGCTTCAAGGACATGGTCGACGCGGTGGACGGCGTCGAGGTGTGCCTGAGGAAGCCGATCGACGACAAGGCGGCGAAGCTGCGGCTTCCCGCGGGCAAGGTCGTGCTCAACGGCGAGCAGGCGCTCGGCTACGTCCGCGCCCGCAAGAGCATCGGCAACGGCAGCGACACCGACCGCATGGACCGCCAGCAGCAGTTCCTCGGCGCGCTGGTCACCAAGGTGCGCAGCGACGACGTCCTGCTCAACCCGGCGAAGCTGTATCCGGTGCTGGACGCGGCCACCTCCTCGCTGACCACCGACCCGGGACTCGCGAGCCTGCGCGGCCTGTACGACCTGGTTCGCGGAATGCGCGACATCCCCACTGAGGGCATGCGGTTCCTGACGGTCCCCCGGACCTCCTACGTCCTCAACGCCAACCGTGATCAGCTCGTGGAGCCCGAGGCGGCCCGGCTGTTCGCCCGGCTGCGCGCGGACCGGCCGGTGGCGGTCGCCGAGGAACCGCCCCGGAGGCCCGCCCAAGGCCAATCACCGCATTCCGTAAGTCTGTACGGCAACTCCTTCCGCGATTACGAAGAGGAGTCGTCCGGCGACGGAATGTCGATGGTGGCGGGGGGTGCCGGCCTCACCGGGACACCCGATCCGACGCCGACTTTCCGGGGTAACACGGCGGCTCAGGACGCTTGCGGGTAAAGCGCGCGCCAAGGTGGGGAACAGCTGAGCTAAGAAGTCTCGGAGAATGGGGCGGATTGCCCGGTTGTAGGGACGTTGAATTTGTCACGGCCGTCGCTCGCCGCCGAACTTGACGGATAGTGTGAGCGATCCGGTGCACCCGACCACGAGGTCCTTCCTGGGGGTCGCGCACTGCTTGACCGAGACCCGAGCGCCTTTTGAGGGGGAAAGGGCGCCGCGTGGCCCCGACGGAGGATTCAGACAACCGTGGACGCGCAAGGCCGTGGGCGGGCGGACAACATCGACCCCGCAGACCAGTGGGTGCTCAACCCGAACTCCGGTGAATACGAACTGCGACTGACCCCTTCCGGAGCGCAGCCGGGAGTGCCGCGACCGCGGAGGGGAACACCCTCCGCGGCGGCGCGCACCCGAAGCGCTCCGGGCAGGGATCGCGCGGCACCGGGCAGGGAACGTGACGCGCCGGGACGGGAACGAGACGCGCCCGGCACCGATGTGCCGGGGCCGCGCCGGCGGCGCTCGGAACCGCCGGAACCCCTTCCGGGGCGGCGGCGCGGGCGCAACAGGCCGCCCAAGAAGTCGAAGGCGAAGAAGATACTGCTCTGGACCGGCGGCACGATGGCGCTGGTCCTGGTGGCTGTCTCGGGAGCCGCCTACGCCTACCTCAAGCACCTCGAGGGCAACGTCCAGACGACGGACGTCGGCACATCGGGCAAGAGCGGCTTCAGCAAGGACGAGGCCTTCAACCTCCTCATCATCGGCACCGACAAGCGCACCGGCGCGGGCAACACGGGCTACGGCGACAAGAACAGCGTCGGGCACGCCGACACGAACATCCTGCTGCACGTCTCCAAGGACCGGACGAACGCGACCGCCCTGAGCATTCCGCGCGACCTCATCGTCGACATCCCCGAATGCAAGTCGAAGCAGCCGGACGGCACCGAGAAGATCATCCAGGGCACGGACAACGTCCGCTTCAACACGAGCCTCGGCCAGGACGACCGGAACCCGGGCTGCACGATGGACACCGTCAAGGCGGTCACCGGCATCTCGGTCGACCACTTCATGATGGCCGACTTCAACGCGGTGAAGACGCTGACCAGCGCGGTCGGCGGTGTCGAGGTCTGTCTCGCCAAGAACGTCGACGACTCCAACTCGCACCTCAAGCTCTCCGCGGGCAAGCACGTCATCGAGGGCGAGCAGGCCCTCGCCTTCGTCCGCACGAGGCACAGCTTCGGCAACGCGGGCGACCTCGACCGCATCAAGGTGCAGCAGCAGTTCATCGGCTCCCTGATCCGCAAGATGAGTTCGAGCGACACCCTCACCAGCCCCACCAAGCTGATCAAGCTGGCCGAGGCAGCCACCAAGGCGCTCACCGTCGACACCGGCATCGGCAACGTCAGCACGCTCAAGGACATGGCCCTTGAGCTGAAGAAGGTGCCGCCGAAGAACATCACCTTCACCACGGTTCCGGTCGTCGACAATCCCGCCGAGAAGGTCCACGCCACCGTCGTGGTCAAGCCGGGAGTGGCCCAGGGGGTCTTCGACGCGATCCGGGACGACGTCTCCTTCAGCGCGGTGAAAGCGAAGGAGAAGAAGGAGGCGGCCGCGGTGGCCGCCCGTCTCAAGGGCTCCCGTTCCGCAGCGTCCGACATCCGCGTCGACATCTACAACGGCGGTGCCCAGGCGGGCTCCGCACAGGAAACTCTTAACTGGCTGCAGAACACTGAGGGCGTGCTCAAGTCCAGCCAGTTGGGTAACGCGCCCGAAACGCTCGGCAAAACAACCCTGGAGTACTCTCCCGACCAGGCCGACCAGGCACGCAAGCTGGCGGATCTGATGGGGCTGTCCGGTTCCGCGTTGAAGCCCGGCAAGAGCGAGAAGAACTCGCAGGGGCTGCCCGCGATCGTGCTGACCCTGGGCAAGGACTTCAAGGGCGCCGGAGTGAAACTGACCACTCCGACGAAGGCGCCGGACGTGGAGAAGTCCACGGCGGACAAAACGGTGTGCGCGAAGTGACCTAACGGGTCCGTCAAGCGTCCTACAGGACGCGAGACGCGTCCGGCCGGGGCGTGAAAGCGTCCCGGCCGGGACGTGCGACGGACCCGTTTGTCAGGCGCAGGGTGGGGAGAGGCTGAGAGATGGCGCAAAGCAGTGTGCGCGGGGAGGGAGCACGACCACGTGTCCCGCAGGCGGGCGAACTGGGCTGGGACGACAGCATGTACGACGAGGGCGGCGAGCCCGTTCGTACCGCGGAGGACAACCGCGCCCGGCCCGACGGCAACGGTGTCGGCGTCGGCGTTCGTGCGGCCGACGACACCATGCCGCTCAGTACGCAGGGACAGGGCCGGCACGGTGGGGGCGACGACGGAGGGCCGCACGAGAGCGTGGGCCGTCCCCGTCGCAGACGTCGAATACTGCGCTGGTCGGCGATGGTTCTGGCGGTCCTGATACTCGGCACCGCCGGTGCCGGCTATCTCTACTACCAGCACCTGAACGGCAATCTCAAGAAGGACGACCTGAACATCGGCGACGCGAAGGACCGCGCCGCCAAGTCGAAGCCGAACGCGGCGGGCCAGACCCCGCTGAACATTCTCCTGATCGGTTCCGACGCCCGGAACACCACCGAGAACCAGAAACTCGGTGGCGCGAAGGACACGTTCGGCACACCGGCCCGCGCGGACGTACAGATGCTGCTGCACCTGTCGGCGGACCGCAGCAACATGTCGGTCGTGAGCATGCCGCGCGACACGCTGCTCCAGATACCCAACTGCACCGACCCCAACACCCAGAAGACGTACGCCGCGAGCACGTCGCTCACGATGACGAACGACTCGCTGGGCCGCGGCGGCCCCGGCTGCACGGTCGCCACCTGGGAGAAGCTGACCGACATCCACATCGACCACTTCATCATGGTCGACTTCGCGGGTGTGGTGTCGATGGCCGACGCGATCGGCGGCGTCCCCGTCTGTGTGGACGCCAACATCTACTCGCACACCTCCACCGGTCACGGCTCCGGGCTGAAGCTCCAGGCGGGCACGACGTCCGTCAAGGGCAAGCAGGCCCTGCAGTGGCTGCGGACGCGGTACGGCTTCGAGGACGGCAGCGACATCTACCGGACCAAGGCCCAGCACCAGTACATGAACTCGATGGTGCGCCAGTTGCGCGAGAACGCCACGCTGAGCAGCCCGGGCAAGCTGCGGAGCCTCGCGGAGACGGCCACCAACGCGCTGACCGTGGACAAGGGCCTGGGCACGGTGACCAAGCTCTACGACCTCAGCAACGAGCTGAAGAAGGTCCCGACCAAGCGCATCACCATGACCACCATGCCGTGGGTGTACTCCGCCGACGGCAACCGGGTGCTCCCCAAACCGACGGACGCGGACCAGGTCTGGCGGCTGCTGCGCGAGGACATCGCGCTGGACGGCAAGGACAAGAAGGCCCCCGCCCGGAAGACGTCCTCGGATCCGGCCGCGGCGGACGGCGAGATCGCGGTGCAGGTGCGGAACGGCACGCGCACCAGCGCGCTGGCGCCGGTGTCCGGTCGCGCGAGCGCGGTGACCGAACTGCTCGTCGGCAAGGGCTTCACGCAGTCGAAGGCCGACCCGTCGGCGTCGACCGCCGAGGCGACCACGGTGATCCGCTATCCGAGCGCCGATCTGGAGGGTGACGCCCTGCGGGTCGCCAAGGCGCTCGGGATCTCGACGCACGCGGTGGAGAAGTCGGCGGACGTCTCCGGGGTCACGCTGGTCGTCGGCGCCGACTGGCGGGAAGGCACGGCGTACAAGGCACCCGCGGACGACGACTCGACGCCCGCGTCGGCGAAGCTGGACAAGGGCGCGGACACCGGCGCCTGCATGCACGTCAACCCGGACTACACCTGGTCGTAGGACCGGGCCGGAAACCGCGGTTGGGCCCCTCTCGAAGTCGAGAGGGGCCCAACTCATTTATGAACGTGCCCGGTCGGGGCCGACAGCGGACTCGGCCCGAGCCGAAAGCGGGCCCGGCCGCTGCCGGACGGGTTCAGTCGGCCGCCGCTGCCCGACCGGTTCAGTTGGAGCCGCTGAGAACCGCGGGACGCCGGGACGCGATGACCTTCCTGGCCAGCGCCTTCGGGCTGGTGAGGAAGCCCCAGCCCCACGACATGTGCATCGTCGCGAGGGCGACGGGGATCTGGAGCCGGGCCTTCGCGGGCAGTCCCTTGCCCGCGGGCAGCGAGCCGAGTCCTATCGCCGCGAGATAGCCGGCCGGGACTACGAAGCCCCAGGGCGTCAGCGCCGCGCCGACGACCAGGCCCGCCGCGATCGCGCAGACGGCGGTCGGCGGGGCGAGGTAACGCAGGTTGATGGAACCCTCGTGATAGCGGGCGACGACGTGCCGCCAGCGGCCGTAGTCCTTGTACTGCTTGGCGAGCGCCCTGACGGACGGCCGCGGCCGGTAGGACACCCTCAGCTCGGGCGAGAACCAGATGAGTCCGCCCGCCTCCCGGATCCGGAAGTTCAGCTCCCAGTCCTGGGCGCGGATGAACTCCTCGTTGTAGCCGCCCTGCCGCTCCAGGGCCTCGCGCCGGAACACCCCGAGATACACGGTCTCGGCCGGGCCCGCCTCACCGCCGGTGTGGAAGGCCGCGTTGCCCACGCCGATCTTCGACGTCATGGCGGCGGCGACGGCGTGCTCCCAGTCGTTCTCGCCCTCGGCGTGCATGACGCCGCCGACGTTCTGCGCGCCGGTCTCCTCCAGGAGCCGTACGGCGGTGGCGATGTAGTTCGGGGAGAGGATGCCGTGGCCGTCGACGCGTACGACGACGGGGTGCCGGGACGCCTTGATCGCGGCGTTCAGCGCCGCGGGCGTGCGGCCGGTCGGGTTCGGCACCGTATGGACCCTCGGGTCCTCACGGACGAGTTCGGCGGCGATCTCGTCCGTCCGGTCCGTGGAGGGACCGAGGGCGATCACGACCTCCATCTCACCGTCGTACCGCTGGGCCAGGATCGCTTGTACGGCCCCGCGCAGATGCCGCTCCTCGTTGAGGACGGGCATGATCACAGAAACGGCGGGGGACCGCACGTCAGGCTTCTCGCTCATCAGAGCTCACGTTACCGCGAACGGGGGACACGGTCGCGCGCCGCCCGGCGTAAGGACCGGGCCGCAGATCGTATGGGCCTACCGTGCTCACGGATCCCCATGCCGAGCGGATCGCGGCCCCGGCCGGCCCCGCGGAACGCATCCCTCCCCCGTCCAGCCTCGCGGAGGTGTCCCCTCTTGCCCACGCCGCCCCGCTCCCCCGTCCGCCCTCAGCGCCCCCCGCAGCCGCCTCCCGCACGGCGGTCCGCCCGGCGGTCCGACGGGCGGACCGACGGGCGCCCCGTACGCCCCGTACGGCGCAGGAAGCCGCGCTGGGCCATGCGGGCGGTGACCACCGTCTCCGTGGTGGTCCTGGCCTCGGCGGGCATCGGACACGCGGTGCTGAGCAGCCTGGACGCGGACATCGCCCGGGTCGACCCGTTCAAGGACATGAAGAACCGGCCCGAGGGCGGCCACGGCATGAACCTGCTGCTGGTCGGCACCGACGGCCGCGAGAAGATCACCGAGGCGGAGCGGCGGAAGTACCGGCTGGGCGGCGCGCCCTGCCACTGCACCGACACCGTCATGATCGTGCACATCTCGGAGAACCGGGAGCGCGCCAGCATCGTCAGCCTGCCGCGCGACTCCTACGCCGAGGCACCCGCGCACACCGACGCGGTCACCGGCGAACGGCACGGCGCCCACCCCCTCAAGCTGAACGCGGCGTACGCGGAGGGCGGCCCCACCCTGACCGTGCGGACCGTCGAGAACATGACGCACGTGAAGATCGACCACTATCTGGAGGTCGACTTCACCAGCTTCATGAAGACGGTGGACGTGCTCGGCGGCGTCCGTGTCTGCACCGCGCAACCGCTCAAGGACAGGTACACCGGTCTCGACCTGACGGCCGGCTCGCATCTGCTGGGCGGCGGGCAGGCCCTTCAGTACGTACGGTCCCGGCACACCGACGGCTCCTCCGACCTCGGCCGGATGATGCGCCAGCAGCGCTTCCTGGCGGCGCTCGTCGGACAGGCCACGTCGTCCGGGGTACTGCTGAACCCCATGAAGTTCCGCGACGTGACGCGGGCGGTACTGGGCTCGGTGCGGGCCGACAAGGGCTTCGGCACGGACGAGCTGCTGGACCTGGGCCGCGCGATGCGGAACTTCTCCCCGTCCTCGTCCGAGTTCACGACCGTGCCGATCGGGCAGATGGCCTATGCCGTCAAGGGCATCGGCTCGACACTGAAATGGGACGAGCCGAAGTCGAGGAAGCTCTTCCAGGCGCTGCGCGAGGACGAGCCGCTGTCGGCGCCCCGTGCCCCGCGGCCCCGGGCCGTCCGGGTCGCGGTGGCCCCGCAGCAGATCCGGGTCCAGGTCGAGAACGGGACCGCCACGGCGGGTCTCGGACAGCGGGTCGACGGAGCGCTCGCCGCCACCGGGTTCAGGACGACGGGCCGGCCGGCTACGGCCCCGGACCGCGCGGTCCGGCGCACCGTCGTCGCGTACGACCCGCGCTGGGACCGCTCGGCGAAGTCCCTCGCGGCCGCGCTGCCCGGTTCCGAGCTTCGCGCGGTCCCCGGGCAGGGCCCGCTGCTGAAGGTGATCGCCGGTACGGACTTCAAGCGGGTCACGCGAGTACGGGCGGAGGATCCGTACCAGGGGGAGTCCGGGGTGGTGACGGGGGACCAGGTCGTCTGTCCGTGAACCCGTCGGTGCCCGTTGCCGCGGGAAGCCAGTTGGTCTGCCCGCCCGTGACCCGGCGTGTGGAGACCTGGTCGTGGAGACCCAGCCGTGGAGACCTGGTCGTGGAGACCTAGTCGTCGAGGCCTTCCGCCGCGCGCTTCTCGCGGAGTTCCATGATCGCGCGGCGGCGGGCCAGCCGGTGGGTGCGGCGGATCTGCGCCTCCTGGTAGCGGCGTTCGTCGCGCTCGGTCTCGGCGATGACCGGCGGGACCCGGCGGGGCTTGCCGTCGGCGTCGACGGCGGCGAAGACGAGATAGGCCGAGCCGACCTGCTGGGGCGGCGTCGACTCGTTCCAGCGTTCGGCGAGGACCCGGACACCGACCTCCATCGAGGTACGTCCGGTCCAGTTGACCTGGGCCTTCACATGGACCAGGTCACCCACGCGGACGGGCTCCAGGAAGACCATCTCGTCCATCGAGGCGGTCACGGCGGGCCCGCCGGAGTGCCGCCCGGCCACCGCGCCCGCCGCGTCGTCGACCAGCTTCATGATCACTCCACCGTGCACGGAGCCCAGAAGGTTCGTGTCGTTGTGGGTCATGATGTGGCTGAGGGTGGTCCGGGACGCCGAAGTCGACTTGCCCGGTATGTCCGACTCCGGGTTGGGGGCCTGGTCTGTCATGTCCTCCACCTTATGCCGGGGCGCGCGCCCGTCGCTTTGCATCAGCTCTGCAACAGGCGTGACCCAGATCTCCCGGCTCTCTTGTAAGACCCATAGTGGAGAGCTGCACACTGGTCGGCATGAACGATTGGCCTGGGGGCACCTCCCGTCCGAGCGAGTTCGAGGGCGGGGGCGGGTGGCCCGACGACAACCGCGGCAACGGCGGCAACCGCTACGGACGCGGCAGCGCGGGCGCGCAGCCTGAGAGCGCCCGCGTCATGCGACAGGTCCGCCGCGGACCGGCCGCACCCCCTCCGGGCCAGGACGCGCCGCCGTACGGCGGCGGTGTGCCCCGGCAGCCCTCCTACGTCGACGGCCAGGGCTACGACAGCGGCCAGGGTTACGACAACGGCTACAACACCGGCCAGGTGTACGGGAACCCCGACGGACCCGGTGGTCCGCAGGGCCCGGGCGGCGGCGCGTACCCGCAGCGCCCCGCGCCGAACTGGCGGCGCCGGATCAAGTGGACCGCGATCACGCTGGTCACCGCGCTGGTCGTGGTCTCCGTCGGCACGTACTTCTGGGCGGACTCCAAGCTCCACCGTGACGTGGACCTCTCCAAGGTCATAGACCGGCCGGAGACCGGCCAGGGCACCAACTATCTGATCGTCGGCTCCGACAGCCGCGCCGGCCTGACCTCCGCGGACAAGAAGAAGCTGCACACCGGCTCCGCCGAGGGCAAGCGCACCGACTCGATGATGATCCTGCACACCGGGAGCAACGGCTCGACGCTGCTCTCGCTGCCGCGCGACTCGAACGTCACGATCCCGAAGTTCCAGGGCTCCGAGTCCGGCAAGATCAAGGGCCCGCTGGGCCAGAACAAGCTGAACGCCGCCTACGCGTTCGACGGCCCCACGCTCCTGGTCAGGACCATCGAGTACAACACCGGCCTGCACATCGACCACTACGTGGAGATCGGCTTCGCAGGGTTCGCGGGCATCGTCGACGCGGTCGGCGGGGTCGACATGACCCTCGACCAGGGCTTCAAGGACAAGTACTCCGGCGCCGACTTCAAGGCGGGCAAGCAGACGCTGAACGGCGAGCAGGCCCTCGCCTTCGTCCGTACCCGGCACGCGTTCGCCGCGTCGGACCTGCAGCGCACCAAGAACCAGCAGAAGTTCCTGTCCGCGCTGGCCCACCAGGTCGCTACGCCCTCGACGGTCCTGAACCCCTTCAAGCTCTACCCGACGATGGGCGCGGGCCTCGACTCGCTGGTCGTCGACAAGGACATGAGCCTGTGGGACCTGGCCGACATGTTCTGGGCCATGAAGGGCGTCACCGGCGGCGACGGCAAGTCCATGAACATGCCGATATCCGGTTCCGTCGGCGGCAACCTCGTCTGGGACAAGACGAAGATGAAGACGCTGGTGAACGAGCTCAAGAACGACCAGACGGTCACGGTGTCGGGCAACTGACGCACCTCCACGCGCCGTTGCCGGCGAACCGACCCACCGCTCCGTGCGGTGGCCGGTCGCCGGCCCGGCCGTGAGACCCGGGGCGGGACAGCGAAAGGGGAGAGGCACCGGTCCGGTGCCTCTCCCCTTTCGCTGTCGATCCGCGGCCGATCCCACTGCCGCCCGGCCGGCGATCCGCCAGCGATCCGCCGCCAACGGGCCGCGTGCTACGGCAGGTTGCGCGCCATCACGATCCGCTGCACCTGATTCGTGCCCTCATAGATCTGGGTGATCTTCGCGTCGCGCATCATGCGCTCCACCGGGTAGTCGCGGGTGTAGCCGTAGCCGCCGAGGAGCTGGACGGCGTCCGTGGTGACCTCCATGGCGACGTCCGAGGCGAAGCACTTGGCGGCGGCGCCCTGGAAAGTCAGGTCCTTGTCGCCGCGC
This sequence comes from Streptomyces sp. NPDC002742, assembly GCF_042888885.1. Classification (NCBI taxonomy): domain Bacteria; kingdom Bacillati; phylum Actinomycetota; class Actinomycetes; order Kitasatosporales; family Streptomycetaceae; genus Streptomyces; species Streptomyces sp. NPDC002742. The sequence goes on along the minus strand of NZ_JBIAQF010000037.1, from coordinate 38,640 downwards.
TCCGACTTGGCGGCGGCCGCGTACGTCAGCTGGCGGGCGGCCTCGATCTTCATGGCCATGTCGGCGAGCATGAACTGGATGCCCTGGAAGTCGGCGATCGGCTTGCCGAACTGCTTGCGCTCCTGGACATAGCCCTTGGCGTAGTCGAGGGCGCCCTGGGCGACACCGAGGGCCTGGGCCGCGATGGTGACGCGGGTGTGGTCCAGCGTCTTCATGGCGGTCGCGAAGCCGGTGCCCTCCTCGCCGATCATCCGGTCGGCGGGGATACGGACGTTGTCGAGGTAGACCTCGCGGGTCGGGCTGCCCTTGATTCCGAGCTTGCGCTCCGGGGCACCGAAGGAGACGCCCTCGTCGGACTTCTCGACGACGAACGCGCTGATGCCCTTGGAGCGCTTCGTCGGGTCGGTCACCGCCATGACCGTGTAGTACTCGGAGACGCCCGCGTTGGTGATCCAGCGCTTGACGCCGTTCAGGACCCAGAAGTCTCCGTCGCGCACGGCCTTCGTCTTCATGCCGGCCGCGTCCGAACCGGCGTCCGGCTCGGAGAGGCAGTACGAGAACATTCCGTCGCCCTTGGCGAGCGGGCCCAGGTACTTCTTCTTCAGGTCCTCGGAGCCGGAGAGGATCACCGGCAGCGAGCCCAGCTTGTTCACCGCGGGGATCAGGGAGGAGGACACGCAGACGCGGGCCACCTCCTCGATCACGATGACCGTCGCGAGGGCGTCGGCGCCCGCGCCGCCGTACTCCTCGGGCACGTGCACCGCGTGCAGGTCGCTGGCGACCAGGGCGTCCAGCGCCTCCTGCGGGAAGCGGGCCTCCTCGTCAACCGCCGCTGCGTACGGCGCGATCTTCGCCTCGGCCAGCGAACGGATCGCGTCCCGGAGCATGTCGTGCTCCTCGGACGGGCGGTACAGGTCGAAATCAGCCGATCCGGCCAAGGTCTCTCACGCTCCAAGTGATGCTGTGCTGGCTGCGCTAACTACCGTTAAGTAACACAAATTTTAAGGGCCTGCCCGCCAGACGGATACGTGAGCTTGGCGACAGGAGGGAAAACCGCCCGTGAAAGCGCTCCCCCACGCCCCGACTATGCTCGGGCGCGCACCGACGCCGCACACCTCAGGAGCACCCATGGCCCTCAAGATCACCGTGATCGGCACCGGCTACCTCGGCGCCACCCACGCCGCGGCCATGGCCGAGCTCGGCTTCGAGGTTCTCGGGCTCGACGTGGTGCCGGAGAAGATCGAGATGCTCCAGCGGGGCGAGGTCCCGATGTTCGAGCCCGGTCTCGAAGAGCTGCTGCGCAAGCACGTGGCCGGGATCGAGGGCTCCACGGGCCGGCTCCGCTTCACCATGGACTGGGCCGAGGTCGGGGCCTTCGGCGACGTCCACTTCGTCTGCGTGAACACGCCCCAGAAGCACGGCGAGTACGCCTGCGACATGTCGTACGTCGACGCGGCCTTCGAGTCGCTGGCGCCGCATCTGCGCGGTCCCGCGCTCGTCGTCGGCAAGTCCACCGTGCCGGTCGGCTCGGCGGCCCGACTGGCCGCCCGGCTCGTCGAGCTCGCGCCCGCCGGTGCGGACGCCGAGCTGGCCTGGAACCCGGAGTTCCTGCGTGAGGGCTTCGCCGTGAACGACACGCTGCACCCCGACCGGATCGTGGTGGGCGTGCGCAGCGAGCGCGCCGAGAAGCTGCTGCGCGAGGTCTACGTGACGCCGGTCGCCGACGGCTCGCCCTTCGTGGTGACCGACTTCCCGACCGCCGAGCTGGTGAAGACCTCCGCGAACTCCTTCCTCGCCACCAAGATCTCCTTCATCAACGCGATGGCCGAGGTCTGCGAGGCGGCCGACGGTGACGTGGCCAAGCTGGCCGAGGCCATAGGGCACGACGAGCGGATCGGGAAGAAGTTCCTGCGGGCCGGGATCGGCTTCGGCGGCGGCTGTCTGCCCAAGGACATCCGGGCCTTCATGGCGCGCGCCGGCGAGCTGGGCGCCGACCAGGCGCTGACCTTCCTCCGCGAGGTCGACACCATCAACATGCGGCGCCGCGGCCAGATGGTGGAGATGGCCCGTGAGGCGCTCGGCGGCGGTTCGTTCCTCGGCAGGCGGGTCGCCGTGCTCGGCGCGACCTTCAAGCCGGACTCGGACGACGTACGCGACTCGCCGGCACTGAACGTCGCCGGGCAGATCCACCTCCAGGGCGGCCAGGTCACCGTCTACGACCCGAAGGGCATGGCGAACGCCAAGCGGCTCTTCCCGACGCTCGGGTACGCCGACTCCGCCGTGGAGGCCGTCCGGGGCGCCCATGTCGTCCTGCACCTGACGGAGTGGCGCGAGTTCCGCGAGCTGGACCCGGCGACGCTGGGCGAGGCGGTCACGTCCCGGGTGCTGCTGGACGGGCGCAACGCGCTGGACCCGGAGACGTGGCGCCGGGCCGGCTGGACGTACCGGGCGATGGGGCGGCCCACCGCCTGAGACCACCGCCGACGGGCGCCTTCGGGGCGCCCGTCCAGGTCTGACGCGGACGACGCCGGTCCGGCCGAGGCTCAGTCGGCCGGACCGGCGTCGGTTGCATTCTGCACCACTTGGCTGTGCGGTGACCGGAGACCTCCGGACTTCGTCCGGCTCCCCGCCTGCCGCCGGACCCGGGGCCGGACCGGAAGCCGGACCGGAAGCCGGACCGGGGTTGCGTCGGGCTCCCGGGGTCGGGATTCCGGGGTCGGGATTCCTGGGTCGGGATTCCTGGCGCCTTCCGGTGCGGCCTTCGGATCGGCCGGCCGTCAGGTCCACTCCTGGCCTGGCCCTGGTCGGGCCCCTGGTCCGGCCCCCGGTCCGGCGTCCTGCCAGGTTCTCCGCGGCCGATTCCTACTTGGCGCGGTAACGGCGCATCTTGGCACGTGCCCCGCACACCGACATCGAGCACCAGCGACCGCGGCCCGCAGGCGAGCGGTCGTAGTACGCCCAATGACAGGTCGGGGCCTCGCACGCCTTCAGCCGTGGCCAGGTTCCCTCGACCAGCGACTCGGCGACAGCCGCGGCGATCCGGAAGGCCAGGGGGGCCGGGGAGTCCGAAGAAGCCGCGGAGCGGACGCGCCTGGTCCCCTCTGTGGCGGGGACCAGGCGCGCGGCCCCGCCGTCCTCGTCGACCGTCACCCGCAGGGGCGCGCCGGCGAGGAGTTCATCGAGGGGTGCCACCCTCCGGTGCGCCGGATGGCCCGCGTGCGCCAGGCACACCGCCCGCAGCGACTCGCGCAGCTCGCGCGCGCCCTCCGCCTCGCCCGCCGCCAGACCGAAGCGCGCCAGCCCCTCGGGCGTGTCCAGGGAGTCGGCGCCCGACTCGATGTCCAGGGTGTTCACCAGGTCCTGGATCAGGGCCAGACCGCCGGGTGCGGGCGCTCGGTCATTCATGCTTGCGACGTTACCTCTTATGCGGGACCATGCAGTAACCGTTACTCCTTGAAGCGGTTTACGGGTAACTGGTCATTCATCGGTGTTGCTGGAGATCCCACGGAGGAAGTCATGGCTCTCGCCGAACTGGACGTCGTCGTCCTGGACTGTCCCGACCCGCGCGCGCTGGCGGAGTTCTACGCCGGGGTGCTGGGCGGCACCATCACGGACCAGTCCGACTGGGTCGACCTGGAGGTGCCCGGCGGCCGGCAGCTGGCGTTCCAGGCCGCCCCCGGACACGTACCGCCGCGATGGCCCTCGGCCGACGGCTCGCAGCAGTTCCATCTGGACCTGAAGGTCGACGATCTGGACGTTGCGGAGAAGGGGGTGCTGGCGCTCGGCGCGACGCCGCTGGACACCGAGGACAGGTCGCGTACGTTCCGGGTGTACGCCGACCCGGCGGGGCACCCGTTCTGTCTCTGCGCCGGCTGAGCGCACCCGGGCGAGGAGCCGGTCTCCGCCGCCGGACCGCCCCGCTCCCGCGGCGGCGCCGGCGGCGGTCAGCCGTCCAGGTCGGCGATCCTCGCGGAGGACGGCTGCCCGCGCCGCCGGGCGGCGCGGGCCGTGAAGCCCGCGCCGTGAAGTCCGCGCCGCGCAGGGCGCGTCCTCGACGAGGTCCCGCGGGTGGGCGGTCCCGGACAGCGGTGCTCGCGGTACCGCCACCGTGGCCAGGGGCCCAGGGCGCTTCCGGTCAGCAGTCCAAGTGCTCCAGCGTCGCGTTCGAAGGTGCTCGCCGGGACTGGAGGTCGCGGGCGACGTCCTCCGCCGCGCCCAGCACGCGCACGGAGTTCTGCCAGGTCAGCTTGGCCACGTCCGTCGACGACCAGCCGCGGTCGAGGAGTTCGGCGATCAGGTTCGGATAGCCGGACACGTCGTCAAGACCGTCCGGGGTGAACGCCGTGCCGTCGTAGTCGCCGCCGATGCCGAGGTGGTCGATGCCGGCCACCTCGCGCATGTGGTCGAGGTGGTCCGCGACCGTCGACACCGTGGCGATCGGGCGCGGGTTGTCCTCCTCGAAGAGACGGTGGACCTTCATGCCCCCAGCGGTGGTGTCGAGGTGGTGGAAGCCGTTCGCGCGCATGTTCTCGTCGGCCGCGGCCGTCCAGTCGACCGCCGCCTGGAGAACGAACTTCGGCACGAACGTCACCATCGCCACTCCCCCGTTGGCGGGCAGCCGCTCCAGCACGTCGTCCGGGATGTTGCGCGGGTGGTCGCACACCGCGCGCGCCGAGGAGTGGGAGAAGATCACCGGCGCGACGGAGGTGTCGAGCGCGTCGCGCATGGTCGTCGCGGCCACGTGCGAGAGGTCCACGAGCATGCCCTCGCGGTTCATCTCCCGGACGACCTCTCGGCCGAAGGACGACAGGCCGCCCACCACGGGAACGTCCGTGGCCGAGTCCGCCCACGCGATGTTGTCGTTGTGGGTGAGGGTCATGTAGCGGACGCCGAGCGCGTACAGCCCGCGCAGGGCGGCGAGGGAGTTGTCGATCGAGTGCCCGCCCTCCGCGCCCATGAGGGAGGCGATACGGCCCTCGGCGCGCGCCGCCTCCATGTCGGCGGCGGTCAACGCGGCACGCAGGTGCGTCGGGTGACGGTCAATCAACTGCCGTACGCAGTCGATCTGTTCGAGCGTCGCGGTGAGCGCGCCGGGCAGGTCCGAGCGGACGTACACCGACCAGTACTGGGCGCCGACGCCGCCGGCCCGCAGCCGGGCCAGGTCCGTGTGCAGGTGGGCGCTCTGGTCGGCGGCGATGTCACGGGCGTCGAGGTCGTAGCGGACCTGCTCGCGCAGCGCGTAGGGGAGGTCGTTGTGCCCGTCGACGACGGGGAACTCGCCGAGCAGGGCGCGGGCACGGTCGAGCGAGGGCAGCGAGGACCGGGGGGCCTGGGAGGACGACTCGGGGGCCTGGGAGGACGAGGACATCCGCGTCACTTCCCGAAGCCGAAGCCGCCGGCGGCGCCCTCGACCTTGGCGCGCAGCCGCTTGCCCTTCTCGGTGGCCTGGTCGTTCAGCTCCTGCTGGAACTCCCGCATCCGGCCGAGGAGTTCCTCGTCGTGGGCGGCGAGCATCCGGGCGGCCAGCAGACCGGCGTTGCGGGCGCCGCCGACGGAGACGGTCGCGACGGGCACACCGGCCGGCATCTGCACGATGGAGAGCAGCGAGTCCATGCCGTCGAGGTACTTGAGCGGGACGGGTACACCGATGACGGGCAGCGGGGTGACGGACGCCAGCATCCCGGGCAGGTGGGCCGCGCCGCCGGCGCCCGCGATGATCGCCTTGAGCCCGCGCTCCGCGGCCTGCTCTCCGTACGCGATCATCTCGTGCGGCATGCGGTGCGCGGAGACGACATCCACCTCGTAGGGGATCTCGAACTCGTCCAGCGCCTGGGCCGCGGCCTCCATGACCGGCCAGTCGGAGTCCGAACCCATGACGATGCCTACAACGGGGCTCATTCGGTGATCGTGCCTCTCAGGTAGCCGGCTGCGTGCCGGGCGCGATCGAGGACGTCGTCCAGGTCGTCGCCGTAGGTGTTGACGTGGCCGACCTTACGGCCGGGCTTCACGTCCTTGCCGTACATGTGGATCTTCAGTTGCGGGTCGCGGGCCATGCAGTGCAGGTACGCGGAGTACATGTCGGGGTAGTCGCCGCCGAGGACGTTCGCCATGACCGTCCACCTGGCGCGCGGACGCGGGTCGCCGAGCGGGAGGTCGAGGACCGCGCGCACGTGGTTGGCGAACTGGGAGGTGATCGCGCCGTCCTGGGTCCAGTGGCCCGAGTTGTGCGGGCGCATGGCCAGTTCGTTGACGAGGATGCGTCCGTCGTGGGTCTCGAAGAGCTCCACGGCCAGGTGCCCGACGACGCCGAGCTCCTTGGCGATGCGTAGCGCCAGCTCCTGCGCTTCCAGGGCCAGCTCCTCGGCGATGCCGGGCGCCGGGGCGATCACGGTGTCGCAGACGCCGTCGACCTGCTGGGACTCGACGACGGGGTACGCGACGGCCTGGCCGTGCGGGGAGCGGACGACGTTCGCCGCGAGCTCGCGCGCGAAGTCGACCTTCTCCTCTGCGAGGACGGGGACGCCCGCGCGGAACGGGTCGGCGGCCTCCTCCAGGGAGCGGACGAACCAGACGCCCTTGCCGTCGTAGCCGCCGCGGACGGTCTTCAGGATGACCGGGAAGCCGTCGCCCTCCGCCCCCTCGGCGAGGCCCTCCGCCGCGAACGCGGCGACGTCCTCGACGTCGGTCACGATGCGGTGCCGTGGGCACGGCACACCGATCTCGTCGAGCTTCGCGCGCATCACGCCCTTGTCCTGGGCGTGCACGAGCGCGTCGGGGCCGGGCCGGACGGGGATGCCGTCCGCCTCCAGGGCCCGCAGGTGCTCGGTCGGGACGTGCTCGTGATCGAAGGTGATCACGTCACAGCCCCGCGCGAACTCGCGCAGCGTGTCGAGGTCGCGGTAGTCGCCGACGACGACATCGCCGACGACCTGCGCCGCGGACTCCTGAGGAGTGTCACTGAGGAGCTTGAACTTGATGCCGAGCGGGATGCCCGCCTCGTGTGTCATACGAGCGAGCTGACCCCCGCCGACCATGCCGACTACCGGGAACGTCACGCTCCAAGAGTATCGGCCGCGCCACAGTGGCCGGTTTCCGCGGCGATACGCCCGATTTTCCCTGCCGGTGACCGCGTCTTTTCTTACCTGTGAGGCCATCCACAGGCACCGTGCGGGGGCGCTGGTTAGCATGGGCTGGTTGGCGTAATCCACCGTCCTCCACCGACGCAGCAGGCGACACGACCCACCGACAGGGGCTGGCGACACCATGGGCAGTGCTTCATCGGGGCCTCGAGCGGGGTCTCGCAGCGCGGTTCGCCGCCGCTTCGACCTGCTGTTTCGTGAGGTCGCCAAGTTCGGCGCGGTGGGCGGTGCGGGGCTGCTCGTCAACCTGCTCGTGTTCAACCTCGTACGCCATCTCACGGGCCTGCAGGTCGTGCGGGCCAGTGTCGTCGCCACGGTCGTCGCCATCGTCTTCAACTACATCGGGTTCCGCTATTTCACCTACCGGGACCGCGACAAGGGTGGCCGCACCAAGGAGCTGACGCTCTTCCTGCTGTTCAGCGTGGTGGGACTGGTCATCGAGAACGGTGTGCTGTACGCGGCGACGTACGGCTTCGGCTGGGACAGCCCGCTGCAGAGCAACGTCTTCAAGTTCCTCGGCATCGCCGTCGCGACCCTCTTCCGCTTCTGGTCGTACCGCACCTGGGTGTTCCGGACGCTTCCGGCCCGGCAGGCGGTGGCCAGCGCCGAATCGTTCCTGGACGAGGACTCGGACCCCGAGGCGATGAATCGATACGCCCGCGGGCCCGCGTGAACCGAGCGGGCCGACCCCGTCCGACTGTCCGCCGCCCTACCTGACCGTCCGCTCCTCATCGTCCTCCGGGAGCCGTGGCGACCGCTTCAGCGGGGTCCGGGACAGGAACAGGCCGAAGACCGGGGGCTGGGCCTGGAGCATCTCCAGGCGGCCGCCGTCGGCCTCCGCGAGGTCGCGGGCGACGGCTAGACCGATGCCGGTGGAGTTGCGGCCGCTGATGGTGCGCTCGAAGATGCGGGCGCCGAGGTCGGTGGGGACACCGGGGCCCTCGTCGGTGACCTCGACGACTGCCTGGTTGCCGGTGACGCGGGTACGCAGCGCGACCGTGCCGCCGCCGTGCATGAGCGAGTTCTCGATCAGTGCGGCGAGCACCTGGGCGACCGCGCCGGGGGTGCCCACCGCCTGCAGATGGCGTTTGCCGGAGCTGACGATCGCGCGGCCGGCGCTGCGGTAGGCCGGGCGCCATTCCTCCAGCTGCTGCTTGATGACCTCGTCGAGGTCGAAGGAGACGGCGGAGCCGGTACGCGGGTCGCGGGCGTTGGTGAGCAGGCGCTCGACCACGTCCGTGAGGCGTTCCACCTGCGTCAGGGCGATCGTCGCCTCCTCCTTCACCGTGTCGGGGTCGTCGGTGAGGGTGATCTCCTCCAGGCGCATGGAGAGCGCCGTCAGGGGTGTCCGAAGCTGGTGGGAGGCGTCGGCGGCGAGGCGGCGCTCGGCGGTGAGCATCCGGGCGATGCGCTCGGCGCTGCCGTCCAGGACGTCGGCGACCCGGTCCAGCTCGGGAACGCCGTACCGCTTGTGGCGCGGGCGCGGGTCGCCGGATCCCAGCCGTTCCGCCGTCTCGGCGAGGTCGGTGAGCGGGGAGGCCAGGCGGTTGGCCTGGCGCACGGCGAGGAGGACGGCGGCGACGATCGCGAGCAGGGCGACGGCGCCGATGACCAGGAGTGTCCGGCCGACTTCCTTGGTCACCGAGGAGCGGGGCTCCTGGACGGTGACCGTCTCGCCCGACTCGCCCCTGGCGGTGTACTGGATGACGTCGCCGGTGGGCTCGCTGCCGACCTCGATGGGATCGCGGCCCGGAATCCTGATCACGGCGTAGCGGCGGTCGGTGACCTGGTTCTTGAACGTGGTGCCGGTGATTTTCTCGTCGCCGAGGATGCGGCTGTCCACGATGCTGGCAAGACGCAGCGCCTCGGAGTCCACGCGCTCCTGGGCGCTGTTGCTGATCGTGCGGGTCTCGACGATGACGAGGGAGACGCCGAAGACGGCGATCACCACGAGCACGACGGCGAGGGTGGACTGGATCAGACGGCGACGCACGGGGCCCTCCGGGCAGATGGCTGTACCGGGACCAGTGTGCACGTTCGCGGCCCAGGCGCGGCGCCGGTCCGGGGGCCTGTCCTGGGGCGCGGGTTTCCCCTCGCGGCCCTGGGGGGTGTCCCGTGCGCGGGGCCCGGACGGTACCGGGCTTTCGTACCGTGCCCCCCCACACACAGGGCACAGGGCACAGGGCGCAGGGCGGGATCGTCGTCGCCCCGCCGGTCCCTTCGGCGGGGCCTCACGCGGGCAGGGCCCGGAGAACGCCGGACCGGCGGCTGCCCGACGGCCCGTTCCGGCGCCGCGGGAACGCCGCGGAGGCCGGGGCCCTCGGGCGGGCGCCGGCGCCCGAGGGGCCGGAGTCCTGGGCCGGGGCGCCCGGTCCGACGAAGCCTCAGCTCTTCTCGAAGCGGAAGCCGACCCCTCGTACCGTCGCGATGTAGCGGGGGTTCGCCGCGTCGTCGCCGAGCTTCTTGCGCAGCCAGGAGATGTGCATGTCGAGGGTCTTGGTGGAGGACCACCAGGTGGTGTCCCAGACCTCGCGCATGAGCTGGTCGCGGGTGACCACGCGGCCGGCGTCCCGCACCAGGACCCGCAGGAGGTCGAACTCCTTGGCCGTGAGCTGGAGTTCCTCGTCGCCCATCCAGGCGCGGTGCGACTCGACGTCGATGCGCACGCCGTGGGTGGCGGGCGGCTGCTGGGGCTCGGCCGCGCCGCGCCGGAGCAGCGCCCGTACCCGGGCGAGGAGTTCGGCGAGCCGGAACGGCTTGGTGACGTAGTCGTCGGCGCCCGCGTCGAGGCCGACGACGGTGTCCACCTCGTCGGCGCGCGCGGTCAGGATGAGGATGGGCACGGTGTGGCCCTCGGCGCGGAGCCGGCGGGCGACTTCCAGGCCGTCCATGCCGGGCAGTCCGAGGTCCAGGACGACCAGGTCGACGCCGCCCTGCATACCGGCGTCGAGCGCGGTGGGTCCGTCCTCGCGGACTTCGACCTCGTAACCCTCCCGGCGCAGGGCACGGGCCAGCGGCTCCGAGATGGACGCGTCGTCCTCGGCGAGCAGTACACGGGTCATGGGGTGATGGTAGTCCGCCGCACACGACGCCCGGGCAGTGATCCGCCTCCGTGATTCACACCCTCCATCCGGGTGTTTCTTACCTGCGGGTATGGGATGCGATCCTGAAGAACACCTTCGAATGATCGTCTGCGGTTCCATGATCGCCTGTGATCCATGTCTCAAGTCCTTCCATATGCCGCATTGCCATGTCGTATGGTGACCAGACGCCTCAAGCACTACATCGGGACCTTTGGCGTGCACTTGATGCTGAAGGTCTCTTCTGTGTGCGGGCTGGTGTCAGCCAGCCTTGAAGGAAAGACCTGTGGCCGGGCCCGGACGCACTGATGCGTCACGGGCGTGGATCCCGGTGGTCGCCGTCCGCCGCTTCGTAATCCGGAGCGGACTCCCCGTGGGCGTGGGGACGGACGCCGAACCCCGCCGGTGCCGGCCGTCCCTCATGGGCGCGTAACCCTCCCGAGCTCTCGGTTGCACCGGAGCACGGGGGACCACCCAACCGCGCGTCCCAGACCAGCAAGGAACGACCATGGCGTCCAGCCTGACGAAGGACTCGGTGACTCCGGGGATCCCCGGTTCCGAGAAGACCTTCTTCGGCCACCCCCGCGGACTGGCCACTCTCTTCATGACCGAGATGTGGGAGCGTTTCTCCTACTACGGCATGAAGGCACTGCTCCCGCTGTACCTGGTGGCACCGGGCGGTCTGCACCTCAGCGCGGCCACCGCGACCGCGATCTACTCGGTGTACCTCTCCCTGGTGTACCTGCTCGCCCTGCCGGGCGGCTGGTTCGCCGACCGTGTCCTCGGTCCCCGCAAGACGGTCGCCGTCGCGGGCGTGATCATCATGCTGGGCCACCTCACGCTGGCTCTGCCCTCATCGGGCACCTTCTACGGCGGCCTCGGCCTCGTGGCGATCGGTTCCGGTCTGCTGAAGGCCAACATCTCCACGATGGTGGGCCACCTCTACGAGGGCCCGGACGACGCGCGCCGCGACGGCGGCTTCACGCTGTTCTACGTCGGCATCAACCTCGGCGCCTTCGCCGCTCCGCTGATCATCGGCACCGTCGGTGAGAACGTGAACTGGCACCTGGGCTTCGCCCTCGCCGCGCTCGGCATGGCGCTGGGCCTCGTCCAGTACCTGCTCGGCGGCCGTCACCTCAGCGCCCGCTCGCACGAGGTCCCCACGCCTCTGACGGCCGAGGAGAAGAAGGCGACGCTGCGCAAGTCCGCGCTGTGGGCCGCTGTCGCCGTCGTCTTCTACTCGATCGTCGGCTTCTCGGGCCACTACACGCTGAACTGGCTGCTGGTCCCGATCACGATCGCCGGTCTGGTCATCCCCGTCATGGTCATCGGGCGCATCAAGCGGGACAAGTCCCTGAACCGTGCCGACCAGTCGAAGATGTCCGCGTACATCTGGTTCTTCGTCGCGGCGGCCGTCTTCTGGATGATCTACGACCAGGGCGGCTCGACGATGTCGATCTTCGCCGACGAGTCCGCGAAGAACACGATCTTCGGCTGGGAGTTCCCGGTCTCCTGGTACCAGTCCGTGAACCCGGTCATGATCATGGCGCTCGCCCCGGTCTTCGCCTGGGCCTGGCTGTGGCTGAACAAGCGCGGCAAGGAGCCGAGCACGGCGACGAAGTTCGCCTCGGGTCTGATCCTGATCGGCGCGTCGTTCTTCCTCTTCCTGGCCCCGCTGACGATCGCCGAGGGCGGTCACAAGGCGGCCGCGATGTGGCTGGTGGCGATCTACTTCGTGCAGACCGTCGGTGAGCTGACGCTCTCCCCGGTCGGCCTCTCCGTCACCACGAAGATGGCTCCGGCGAAGTACGCCTCCCAGATGATGGGTGTCTGGTTCCTGGCCGTCACCGCGGGTGACGCCACGACCGGTCTGCTCTCCATCGCGAACGTCGACCTCAACAAGACGGGCATCGTCGCCCTGGAGGCCACGCTCGCCGTGATCGCCGGTGTCGCGGTGTGGATGTACCGCAAGAAGGTCAAGACGCTCATGGGCGACGTCCACTGACGTCCGTCCCACGACACGGCGAAGGGCCGCCGCACCGTTCGGTGCGGCGGCCCTTCGCCGTTTCCGCGGCCGGCCGCCGCAACCCCTCCCGTGCGCCGGCCGACGGCCGTGGCGACGACCGGATCGAGGGGCACGGGCAGAATCAGCGCGTCCGGCGCCCCGGCATGAAGGTGAAGACCGCGCCGCCCAGCAGGATGACCGTGCCCGCCACCAGTCCGAGCGCCTTGAGCGCGCTGTGGCTGTCGGAGCCCGTCTCCGCCAGGCCGCCACTGGACGACGTACCGGCGGAACCCGAGCCGGACGAGGTGGACCCGCCGCCCGAGGCGCCGCTCGCCTGCGCCGAGGTGTCCAGGGTCAGGGAGACCTCCGACCTGGTCGGGGTGCAGGTCGTCGTCGTGCCCAGGGCCATCACCGTCAGCACACCCGGGGACAGGGTGGACGAACCGGTCGCGCCCGGCTTGTAGGTGCCCGTCAGGTCGGGGACCTCGATGGGATCGCCGGACTTGATCGCGGCCGCGTTGGTCGGGCCCTCGACATGCACGGTGCCCTTGTCGGCGCCTCCGAGAGCCACCTCCATCGACGGCTTGACGGAGTCGGCGGGGATGTCGGCCGGGCTGTCCATCACGGACTTCTTGAACTGCACGGTGAGGTCGTAACTCCCGCCGTTCTTCCTGGCGTTGATCTGCACGGGTGAGGTGGCGCTCTTGTCTCCGATGGGCGTCTTGCACGCGTAGGGGACCGAGACCTCCTTGCCCGTGAAGTCGGTCTGCCCGCTGCCGGAACCGCCGGTGTCGCTTCCTCCGCCGGTCCCGCTGCCGCTCGGGGTCGGAGTGGGCGTCGGCGTCGGCGTCGGCGTCGGAGTCGGCGTGCCGCCCGTCCCGCCGCCGCTCGTCACCTTGATCGTCGCGGAGGAGTTCACCGTCTCCTTGGGCGTGCACTTGGTGTCGGTGGAGATCGGCTTGCTGACATTGATGTTGTACGCGTCCGGGGTGAGCGTGACATCGCCCGCCGCCGTCAGTTTCAGCTTGCCCGTCATGTCGGACAGCTTCATGTCGCTGTTCTTGGGGATCGCGGGGTTCGACCGCGGCCCCTCCATCGCGATGTCGGCCGTCTGCGCTCCGCCCGCCTTCAGCGTCCCGGTGGGCTTGACGGTGTCCGCGTCGAGATCGAGGACATCGGGGTTCTTCGAGGCGGCCTGGGTGAACTTCCAGGTGATGGTGACCTCGTCGCCCGCCTTCGCCTCGGCGGGCGCCGTGATCTCCACCTTGGTGGTGCCCTCCACCGGGGGCAGCCCGGAGATCGAGGGCGGAACGCATTCCGTCTTGTACGCCACCTCGGCGGCCTGCGCCGGGGCGGCTGCCACCCCGAGCAGGATGCCCGCACCGCCGAGCATCAGCGCGACCCCGGCCGCGCCCGCCCTGCGGCCGGCGGCCGGTACCACTCTCCGTTGCGTGCTCACGTGGGTCCCTTTCTCGTCTGCGTCGTCGGACCGTTCTCTTGCGGTGCGGAGAGCTGACCGTTGGCCGCGGTCCCCGGATCGTTGTCCGGGGTGAACCACGGCAGGGCCGGGGCCGGGGAGGCCGAGGCGTCCGCCGGTGTCCGCGGGGTGGGGCCCGTCCTGGGCAGGCGCAGTGTGAGCTCGGTCAGCCGCAGACCCCGGTGCCGGCCGGTCCGCCCGGCCGGCCCGCGCGGGCGCACCCGGTCCACCACGGCCATGCCGACCCGGAAGACCGCGGCCGGGACGACCACGCAGAGCAGGATCCAGAAGACGGTCACGCCCCAAGGGCGGCCCACCCCCCACGGCTGCTCGGCGAGCACCTTCCCGCCGTACTTCAGCGAGACCGTGTAGTCGCCGTGCGCCCCGGCCGACAGCTCGACCGGAAGCCTGATCAGCGCCTTGCGGCCGGGCGCGACGCTGCCGCGCCACTGCTGTTCCTCCCACTGAGGGGCGAACACCCCGTGGGAGGTGCCGACCTCGAAGACCGGGTTCTTCACCGGGGCGGTGCCGACGTTGCCGACCGTGAGGACGAGGGTGCGCGAGGGAGGCGATCCGAACCAGGTCAGCAGACCGCTCGACCCGTCGAGCCGGGTGTCGGTAAGCGCCGAGAGCCGGCCTCCGCCCTCCTCCTTCGGCAGTGGCGCGACCGAGTGGCCGGCCACCATGAAGATGGCGTCCGCCTCGGCCTTCTCACCGGTGACGGCGGCGACGTGCACCACGCACGGGCACGGCTTGGGCGGCTCGGCGACCGGCAGATTCTTGCTGAAGCCGCCCTTGGCGTCGGTGGTCACGGCCCGTCCGTCGGCGTTGGCACAGGAGTTGGTGCCGCCGATCACTCCGCGCGAGGGCACGGACTGCCCGCAGACCAGCATCATCAGCAGCACCCCGGGGCGCCATCCGCTGCCGGTCACCGTGACCGAACCACCCGCCCCCGCCTCGGACTTGGACAAGGTCACGCTCGGTCTTCCGGCGGCGGAGGCCGGGAACGCCCAGGTCGCCCCCGCCAACGGGACCAGGACGAGCGCCAGCACCGCCCCCAGTGCCGCCGTCCGCATCTTGCCGCCCAGGACGCTCACGACACCGCTCCCGTCAACTCGACTTCCGTACGCGGCTGTTCACTCGCCCCGCCGTCCCCCGTACGGCGCCCGCGACGCCATGGCCCCCACTCCCCGGGCCGCCCCCGACGCCGTACGACGAAGAAGGCGCCCACCGCCGCGAGGAGGCACCCGGCCCCGGCCACCGCCACCCATGGCACGAACCGGACCGACGCGGTCGCCGTCGCGTGCACACCGCCCTCCGCCGTCACCGTCAGCCGCACGTCGGCCGCGTCGAGCGCCGGGGGGCCGGTCCAGGGCTCGTGGAGCGTGACGCGGCGGCCCGGCAGGAGTTCGACGGGCAGCGGGCGCGGGGCGCGGTCGAGCAGGGCGCCGAGGACCCCGTCGACGTGCACGGCGAGCCGCGGAGCGAGGACCGTGGTGCCGCGGTTGACCAGCTCGTAGGAGATCCGTCCGTCGTCCACCCTGACGTGCTCGACGGTCAGCGCCGACAACGTCGGTCCCGAAACCCGGAGTTGGACATTGACCGCGGAGGTGCGGCCGTCGCCGCTCGCGACGATCGCGCCGGGATGGTCACCGGGCGCCGCCCCGGCCGGGACACCGATGGCGAACGGCACATCGGCGCGGGTGTGCGCGGGCACCCGCACGGACAGGTCCCGCACCGCGGCCCTGCGGCCGCGCGCGTGTCCGGCGAAGGCGATCCACGCGCCCGTGTCCGTCGGCCGCTCGCGCACGGTGAAGGCGCCGTCTGCGGTGTTGTCCGCGTCGGCGCCGCGCAGCCTGACGGTGAGGGGCCGCGCGCCCGGGTTGAACACGGACACGGAGTCCTGGAGGACCGTGCCGGGCGCGCCCTCCGCGTAGACGCAGGGCCGTCCGTCGGGCGTGCCTCCCGCGGCCGGCACGACGGACCAGCCCTCGGCGGCCAGGGCCGTCGGTGCGGCGCTCAGCAGCACCAGGGTCAGGCCCAGCACGCGGGCAGCGGGGAGTGCGTACGGCATGCGGCGGCTCCAGGTCGTGGTGCGGGAATTCAGCGGCGTACCGCCTGGTGCCTGCGCGTCAGCCACAGCACGCCCGCCGTGCCCGCGAGCACGACCGTGCCGCCGAGGGTGCCGAGCGCGATCACGGAGTCCTCGGGACCGGTCTGCGGGAGGGAACCACCGGAGTCGGTGCCGCTCTGGGCCCCGCTGGACCCGGAGGAGCCCGAGGAGCCCGAAGTCGACGAGCCCGAACCGCCGGCGGCCGTGACGTCGAGGGTGAGCGAGGGCTTGGGGCTGTTCGAGGGCGTGCACGTGGTCGTGGTGCCGAGCGCCTTGATGGTGAGGACGCCCGCGGTGAAGGTGACCTTGCCGGACTTCTTCGGCGTGTAGGTGCCGCTCAAGTCATTGATCTTGATGGGGGTGTTGGCGGGAATGGCGGCCGCGTTGGCCGGTCCGCTGACCGCCACCGTGCCGCTGTCCACGCCGCCCAGCTTGATGACGGCGCTCGGCGTCATCGCGCCCTTGCCGAGTTCGACCGGGCTGGAGGAGACACCCTTCTGCCAGGACATGGTGAGCTTGTAGGCGCTGCCGCTCTTGACGCCCTTGATGTCGATGGGCGAGACGGCGCTCTTGTCGCCGATCGGCGTCTTGCACTGGTAGTTGACGTCCACCACGTCGGCCTGGGCTGCGGGGGCGGCCATCAGCACCGCCGAGCCGGCCAGGGCCGCGGCGAACGCGAGCGCGGCGGTTCGTTTCTGGTACGTCCGGTACGACACGGGCCTGCCCCTCATTCCTGACGGCGTGCTCGGCATTTCCTGACGGAACATCAGATCGGCCGTCAAGGTACGCCCGGGGACTTGTGGAGGGAAGACAAAGCGCGCGCCGGATCCGTGGGGATCCGGCGCGCACCGGGTGACGCACGAAGAAGGGTTCGAACCGCGGGTAACCAAAGGCGGGTGCCTGGAGGGTCGTTCGCGAACACCGCCGGGGAAGGGCGCCCTGGAGCAAACCGCCGGCCGAACCGGCAGAACCGGCCGGGCGGTTCGCGTGGACGGTCCGGCAGGTCGAACCGGCGGGCGAGACCAAGTGGGCCGAGCGGGCAGGTCCCTCGGCCGGGCAGGGAACTCGGCAGACAGGCCGGCCGGACGGCCGGGCAGGGAACTCGGCAGACAGGCCGGCCGGACGGGATCAGCGGCGCGGACGGGCGGCCGGCGCAAGTGGGGCGAGCGGCTACGCCGGGGCGCCGAGCTCCGCCCACACCGTCTTGCCCGCGACTCCGGGCATCCGCAGGACCCCCCAGTCCAGGCAGAGCCGCTGCACGATGAACATGCCGTGGCCACCGGGGCGACCGGCGCGGTGCGGGGTGCGCGGGGCGGGCTGACCGGCCCCGCGGTCGGAGACCTCGATGCGCAGCACCTTGTTGTCGCAGGAGATCCGGAGTTCGTCCGGGCCCTCGGCGTGCAGACAGGCGTTGGTGACCAGCTCGGAGACGACCAGCAGGACGTCCTCGGCGGCCGCCCGCCGGTCGGCGCTCGCGGCGGGCAGCCAGCCCCAGGCGTACAGCGCCTGCCGGGCGAAGTCGCGGGCGAGCGGCACGACGCCGCTCTCGCCGTCGAGGCTCAGCCTGCGGGCCTGGCGGCCGACGGGCACGGGGGCAGCGCCGACCGGGGAGGCGCCGTCGACGGGCGTCGCGCCGTCCACGGGCGCCGCGCCGTCCACGGGCG
Organism: Streptomyces sp. NPDC002742; assembly: GCF_042888885.1. Taxonomy (NCBI): domain Bacteria; kingdom Bacillati; phylum Actinomycetota; class Actinomycetes; order Kitasatosporales; family Streptomycetaceae; genus Streptomyces; species Streptomyces sp. NPDC002742. The sequence goes on along the minus strand of NZ_JBIAQF010000037.1, from coordinate 21,162 downwards.
CCGCGCTCCGCGCGGACACCGCGGAAGCGCCGCCGTCGCCCGACTCCGGACCGCGGTCGCCCGGCGAGCAAGGCCGGGTGGTGCTCATCAGCGCTTCACCTCACCGATTCACCGGTTCACGATTCAAGACTCTCAAGACTCAGTACGCAGTACTCAGTAAGCAGTGCTCAGTACGGATGGATCAACGGCTTTCGCCACGCGCGGATCACCGAAATCCGCCGCGTCGGCTGCCGGCATGTGCGCCGCCGACGCATCCAGGATGTCTCCTGCCCGACGGAACCGTCCGAACACCCACTTATTCGGCACGGAACCTGTGACGCGGGTAACGCGTCGATCACACAGGGGCATCTGGGACATTGACGGCACCATGACCAGAGGGCAGCCGGATCAGCCGGCCAGGGCCGCCTCGAGCGTGTCGTGCACGGTGAAGACGGCCTCCGCCCCGGTGATCTCGAAGACCCGGGCCACCACCGGCTGCATCGCCGCCAAGTGGACCCCGCCACCCGCGGCCTCGGCCTTCAGCCGGGCGCCGAGCAGCACATTGAGCCCGGTGGAGTCGCAGAACTCCAGACGGGAACAGTCGATGACGAGTCGCGCATACCCCTTTTCGAGGCACTCCTCGAGTGGCTCACGCAACAAATCGGCCGTGTGGTGATCGAGCTCACCCGCGGGGGTCACGACGGCACTTGTGCCCTCTTCCCGCACCTCGACAAGAAGCCGGCCAGACTGTGCGCTGCCGACTGTCCCGCGGTCCATTCCGTCTCTCTTCCGAGCGTCGCGACTGCTGATGTACGCACTCGAACACTACGCCTTCTCTACGACACCCGACACCCGAACAACCCCCCGAAAATGGACCTTTCGCCACAGAGGGCACTTGCGGCGAGTTCGGGAAACCGGGTAGGGCTAGTAGAGACACCTGTCCGACCCGGCCGGCTTTGGAGGCGCCGCACACCGCAGTGCACGTATCGGCATCGGCGGCCATATGCCGAGAACGATGGAGGACACCATGTCACCCCGGCTCGACGCATCCCAGACCCGGACGGCGATGTCGACACCTTCTCCGGAATCCCTGGAGCACGTCGACGGAACCGGAACCGACGGAGTCGACGAACTCACCGGACTCGCCGGACTTCCCGAGATCCCCCCGTACGACGAGGTGGGGCCGGTGGACGCACGGGCTCTGTCCAAGACACTCTTCGCGCGACTGGAGTCCCTCGAAGAGGGCACGCACGACCACGCGTACGTCCGCAACACACTCGTCGAACTCAACCTCGCGCTGGTGAAGTTCGCCGCCTCCCGCTTCCGCTCCCGCAGCGAGCCGATGGAGGACATCATCCAGGTCGGCACCATCGGCCTGATCAAGGCGATCGACCGGTTCGAGCTGAGCCGCGGGGTCGAGTTCCCCACCTTCGCGATGCCGACGATCATCGGCGAGATCAAGCGCTTCTTCCGCGACACCTCCTGGTCGGTGCGGGTGCCGCGCAGGCTGCAGGAGCTCCGGCTCGACCTGGCCAAGGCCGGCGACGAACTGGCCCAGCGCCTCGACCGCGCCCCGACCGTGAACGAGCTCGCGGAACGGCTCGGCATCAGCCGCGACGAGGTCGTCGAGGGCATGGCCGCGTCCAACGCCTACACGGCCAGTTCGCTGGACGCCCAGCCCGAGGAGGACGACTCCGAGGGCGCGCTCGCGGACCGCATCGGCTACGAGGACAACGGACTCGAAGGCATCGAGTACGTGGAGTCCCTCAAGCCGCTCATCGCGGAACTCCCGCAGCGCGACCGGCAGATCCTCTCGCTGCGGTTCGTGGCGAACATGACCCAGTCCGAGATCGGCGACGAACTCGGCATCTCCCAGATGCATGTCTCCCGGCTGCTGTCGCGCACCCTCGTGCGACTCCGGAAGGGCTTGACCGTCGAGGAGTGACAGGGCTCGGCGGCCCTTGAGGCCGCGCATCCGAGCGGTCCGGCGCCGGCAGCGCCGGACCGCTCCGCCGCTGCCCGCCCACCACGGTCTCCGTACGGGCCACCCTGGCCCGGTGTCCTTGCGGGCAGCCCGGGCCCGGCCCGCGTACCGGCCACCCCGGCCCGCGTACCTGCCACCCCGGCCCGTCTCCCGTCGGACAGCACGACCCGGCCCCTGCCAGCCACCCCGGTCCGCGGAGAAGTCCCGCGCCGCACAGGAAATCCCTCTGCCGCCCCGAGCAACCTCTGTGCCACACAGGCAAGTTCGGCGCCGCTCCGCGAGGAAATCCACTCATCAACTCTTTCCCCACAGGACCGTTCCCGCCACTATGGGCATCCCAAACTGGCTGGTACGTCAGGACGGGGCGAGTGGGGCACCAGGTGCGAGGAGGCGGACGAACATGGCGCAGGGCGACCCGGCCGACAGAGAGACCACGGCCGAGGGCAACGGGCTGCCCGCGGGGGCGTCCGACGCGCGGCTGACCGAACTGCTGCGCGGCGGTACCTCGACCGCGTACGCCGCCCTCCAGGAGCTCCGCGGACGCCACCGCGCCTCGGTCCTCGCCTACGCCCGGCTGTGCACCACCGGCGAGTCCGGGGCCGGACAGCTCGCGGCGCAGACGTTCACCCTGGCGGCCCGCGAGACAGCGCGCGGCATCGACCCGAACGTCCCGTGGCGGCACCAACTCCTGCTGCTGGCCGGACGGGTGGCCGCCTCATGGGCCCGGGACCAGCGGGCCGCGGGCCTCGACCCCGGTCTGCTCCTCGTCCTCAGCACAGCGGGCCCCGCCGGTCCCGTCCCGTCCCTGCTCCCCGCGTTCCAGTCCCTTCCGACCCGTGCCCAGGGACTCATCTGGTACGCGGTCGTGGAGCGCGAGCCCGCACAACGGACGGGGGTCCTGCTCGGCCTCAGTCCCGAGGACATCACGTACGGCACGGACCAGGCGCTCCAGTCCCTGGGCCAGGCCTGTCTCAAGTCCCGGCTCGCCGCCTCCGACGATCCGCGCTGCGGAGACTTCCGCCGGCTGATCGAGGAGTCGGTGCGGCCCGACAACCCCCGCTCCAGCACCGACCTGCACGCCCACATGGCGCGCTGCGCGTACTGCTCGACCGCGTACGGGGAACTGACCGCCCTGCGCGACCATCCGCGCTCCGCGCTGGCCGAGGGCCTGCTGCCGTGGGCGGGGACGGCGTACGTCACGGACGACGTGCCCGGGGCAGGTCCCCTCCCGCCCGGACCCATCACCGGCTCAAGGGCGTCGGTGCTGCCCTGGCCGCCGTCCCGCCGGTTCGTCCTGACCTCCGCGGCAGCGCTCGGCGTGGCCCTGGCGCCGGTCCTGTTCCTGATGCTCTCCACGGGCGGCACACCCTCCGCGGACGCGGCGGGCTCGGTCTCCACGCCGTCGGGCCCGCCTCCGGTGACCGTCACGGCCACGGTCCCGGTCACCCCGTCGGCCCCCACGCCGTCGGCCTCGCCCTCGCCCTCGGCGACCTCCGCGTCGCCCTCCCCGGCCCATAGTTCGGCGCCGCCGAAGTCACCGAGCCCGAAGCCGACCCCGACCGTCGCGTTCCGCCCGCCGGGCAGCGCCTACGCCCAGGTGGTGAACGTGGCCTCGGGCCTGTGCCTGGACATCCGCGACGGCGATCTGACGAAAGGCACGGACGTCGTCACGGCGCCGTGCGACTCCTCCTCCACCCAGCGCTGGCGCGTCGACGCCGGCAGCGGTTCCCTCCGGTCCGCCGCCGACGACAGCTTCTGCTTGGACAGCCGTGGCTCCGTCGAGAAGGGCGTGGGCATCTGGGAGTGCTCCTCGCTCGACGGCGACCACGCCGACAACCTGCGGTTCACCGTCGACGGGGACGGCGTCATCCGCCCGGCCGTGGCCATCGAGACGGCGGTCACACCGGACGGCGACGGCGGACTGTCCCTGGTGCCGCTGAACGGGGGTACCGGCCAGCGCTGGCGCGCGGGCACCAGCTGACGGACCCTCCGGATCCCGTCCGGATCCCGCCGGCCAACCCCCTCGGACAGCCCGAGCCCGCACTCGGACCCGCGCTGGGCGCACCCTCGAACCCACTGGGCCCGCACCCTCGAACCAGCAGACCCGCACCCTCAGACCCACTGGACCCGCGCCCTCGCCCGTTCGGCCCGCCGCCCGTCAGGCCCCCTGGACCCGCACCCTCTGACCGGCAGACCCGCCGCCCGTCAGGCCGCGGGTCCACGGACCGCCGGATCCTCAGACCTCGCGGACGCCGCGCCGCCAGACGCCGGTGACCAGCGGGACGCCCGGACGGTAGGCCAGGTGGACATGGCTGGGAGCGTCCAGCAGGGCCAGGTCCGCGTAGGCGCCCGGCGCCAGACGGCCGACGTCGTCCCGGCGCAGGGCCTTCGCGCCGCCCGCGGTCGCCGACCACACGGCCTCGTCGGGGGTCATCCGCATGTCCCGCACCGCGAGCGCGACGCAGAAGGGCACGGACGACGTGAAGGACGAGCCGGGATTGCAGTCGGTGGACAGCGCGACCGTGACGCCCGCGTCGATGAGCCGACGGGCGTTCGGCCACTCGGCGCGGGTGGAGAACTCGGCGCCGGGGAGCAGGGTCGCCACGGTGTCGCCGCTCGCGAGGGCGTCGACGTCCGCGTCCGTCAGGTGCGTGCAGTGGTCGGCGCTCGCCGCGTCCAGCTCGACGGCGAGCTGGACTCCGGGGCCGTACGAGAGCTGGTTGGCGTGCACCCGAGGGTGCAGTCCCTTCGCCTTGCCGGCCGTGAGGATCGCCCGCGCCTGGTCGCCGTCGAAGGCGCCCTTCTCGCAGAAGACGTCCACCCAACGGGCGTACGGGGCGCAGGCGTCGAGCATCTCGCCGGTGACCAGCGCGACATAGCCGGCCGGGTCGTCGGCGTAGTCCGGCGGGACGATGTGCGCGCCGAGGTAGGTGACCTCGTCGGTGTGCGAGGCGGCGATGCGCAGCGCGCGGGCCTCGTCCTCGACGGTCAGGCCGTAGCCCGACTTGGTCTCGAAGGTCGTGGTGCCCTGGCGGAGGGCTTCGCGCAGGTAGCGCGTGAGGTTGTGCTCCAGTTCCTCGTCGGAGGCGGCGCGGGTGGCGGCGACGGTGGTGCGGATGCCGCCCGCGCTGTACGCGCGGCCCGACATCCGGGCGTTGAACTCCTGGGTGCGGTCACCGGCGAAGACGAGGTGCGAGTGGGAGTCGACGAAGCCCGGGATCACCGCGCGGCCACCGGCGTCGACCCGGTTGTCAGTGGCGGGTGCTTTGCTTGATTCACCGGTCCACGCGACGCGGTCGCCGTCGATGACGAGCGCCGCGTCCTGGATCAGACCGAGCGGGGATCCGTCACCTTGGGAGGGATCGTTGGTGACCAGACTGGCGATGTTGGTGATGACGGTCGTGCTGCTCATGGCGTCCTCAGGGGTGGCGGGACTGCTGGTGGGCGGCGTCGGGCGCGCGAGGTCGCGCCCGTGTCCGGGGGTCAGGAGCGCAGGGCTTGGACGGCGTCCGCGAGAGCTGCCGGCACATCCGGTACGAGGGTGTGCGCGCCGTCGCGTACGACGTGCCTGCCCGCCACGACCGTGTGCCGGACATCGGCGGCCGTGGCCGCGAATACGGCCGTCTCGGCGCCGAGGCGTGGCACCGGCCCCGCTGTTCTGACCGAGTCGAGGGCGATCGTCGTGAAGTCGGCGAGCGCGCCCGTCTCGATGCTGCCCGCGTCGTCCCAGCCGAGGGCGGCGTGGCCGTCGGCGGAGGCGGCGCGCAGCAGGGCGGCGGCCGTCCAGTGACCGCGGGTGCGGGTGCGCAGCCGCTCGTTCAGCTCCATCGCGCGGGCCTCTTCGAGGAGGTCGATGACGGCGTGGCTGTCGGAGCCGAGCGAGAGGGGTGAGCCCGCGCGCTGGAGGGCGACGGCGGGGCCGATGCCGTCGGCGAGGTCGCGTTCGGTGGTCGGGCACATGCAGGTGCCGGTGCCGGAGCCGCCGAGCAGGGCGATGTCCTCGTCCGTGAGGTGCGTGTTGTGGACGCCGGTGGTGCGCGGGCCGAGGACCCCGTGGTCGGCGAGCAGCCGGGTGGGCGTGCAGCCGTGGGCGGCGAGGCAGGCCTCGTTCTCCGCCGTCTGCTCGGACAGGTGCACATGGAGCGGGGCGCGCCGCTCCTCGGCCCAGCGCGCGACCGTGGCGAGCTGTCCGGCGGGCACGGCCCGTACGGAGTGGATCGCCGCACCGATCCGTGCGTGATCCCGGTCCTTGAGAAGTGAAGAGCGTTCCGCCCAGGCGTCGGCGGTGCCGTCGGAGAAGCGCCGCTGGTGCGGGTTGGGCGGCTGCCCGAAGCCGGAGGAGAGGTAGGCCGTGTCGAGCAGGGTGATGCGGATCCCGGCGTCGTCGGCGGCGGCGATGAGTGCCTCGCCCATGGCGTTGGGGTCGGCGTAGGGGGTGCCGTCGTGGGCGTGGTGCACGTAGTGGAACTCGCCCACGGCGGTGACTCCGGCCATCGCCATCTCCGCGTACACCGCGCGGGCCAGCGCGTGGTAGGTCTCCGGGGTCAGCCGGTCCGCGAAGGAGTACATGAGCTCGCGCCAGGTCCAGAAGGTGCCGGAGCCGACCTGGACGGTGCCGCGCAGGGCGCGGTGGAAGGCGTGCGAGTGGGCGTTGGCGAGGCCCGGGAGGGTGAGTCCGCGGAGGATCTCGGCGCCCGGCGGCGGGGTGTCGACGCCCGTGCGGACGTCGGTGACGCGGCCCCGCGCCCCGGCTTCGGAGCCGCCGGTCGACACGGTCACGGCGACGCCCGGCTCGACGTTCGTGTCGAGCCAGGCGTGTTCCAGCCAGTACGTCTGCGTCACCTGCAGGCCAGCCCTTCGAGTACGTCGGCGAGTGCGGTCACCCCGGCCACGCAGTCGTCCTCGGCGGCGTACTCGGCCGGGGAGTGCGAGACGCCCGTGGGGTTGCGTACGAACAGCATGGCGGTCGGGACGGTGCCGGAGAGGATTCCGGCGTCGTGTCCGGCACCCGTCCCCAGAACGGGGACGCTCAGTACGGCGTCCCGCTCCTTGCCCAGGATGCGGGCGAGTTCGTCACGCAGGGCGTGCTCGAACTCGACGACGGGGGTGAACGACTCGCGGACCACGTCGAGTTCGACGCCCTGCGCGTCCGCGTACTCGCGGGCCGCCTTCTCGACGCCGGTGACGACCGTGTCGAGGGTCGCCTGGTCGGCGGCGCGGGAGTCGAGCCAGCCGCGCACGAGGGAGGGGATGGCGTTCACGCCGTTCGGCTCGACCGCGATCTTGCCGAACGTGGCGACGGCGCCCGCGAGCCGGGCCTCGCGGCGGGCGGCGAGGACGGTCTCTGCGTACGGCAGCATCGGGTCGTGGCGGTCCACGAGCCGGGTCGTGCCGGCGTGGTTGGCCTCGCCCCGGAAGTCGAAGCGCCAGCGGCCGTGCGGCCAGATGGCGCTGGCGATGCCGACCTGGTCGCCGCCGATGTCGAGGGCGCGGCCCTGCTCGACGTGCAGTTCGACGAAGGCGCCGATCCGGCCGAGCCGCTCGGGGTCGGGGCCGATGGTGCCGGCGTCGTACCCGGCGCGCTCCATGGCCTGCGGCAGGGTGATGCCGTCGGCGTCGGTCAGGAGGTGCGCCTGCTCGACGGTGAGCCGGCCGGCGGCCAGCCGGGAGCCGACGCAGGCGAGGCCGAACCGTGCGCCCTCCTCGTCACCGAAGTTGACGATGGCGAGGGGCTTGGTGAACTCCACGCCGCGGGAGCGGAGTTCGTCGAGCGCGGCGAAGGAGGAGACGACACCGAGGGGACCGTCGAAGGCTCCGCCGTCGGGCACGGAGTCCAGGTGGGACCCGGTGACCACGGCGTCCCCCGCCATGGGGTCGCCGAGCCAGGCCCACTGGTTGCCGTTGCGGTCGAGCTCGTAGGTGAGCCCGCGGGACTCTGCCTGCTGCCGGAACCAGGCCCGGCATTCGGTGTCGGCCCCGGTCCAGGCGAACCGGCGGTAGCCGCCGGAGGCGGAGCTGCGGCCGATCGGCAGCAGCTCCGCCCACATGCTGTGGAACGTCACGCGGTGCCGCCCTCGTCGCCTTCGCGCATCGGGATGCGCACACCGCGCTCGTCCGCGACGGACTCGGCGATGTCGTAGCCGGCGTCGACGTGACGGATGACGCCCATGCCGGGGTCGTTCGTCAGGACGCGGCGGATCTTCTCGCCGGCGAGCTTGGTGCCGTCGGCGACGGAGACCTGGCCCGCGTGGATGGAGCGGCCCATGCCGACGCCGCCGCCGTGGTGGATGGAGACCCAGGAGGCGCCGGAGGCGACGTTCACCATGGCGTTGAGCAGCGGCCAGTCGGCGATCGCGTCGGAGCCGTCGAGCATGGCCTCGGTCTCGCGGTACGGGGAGGCGACGGAGCCGCAGTCGAGGTGGTCGCGGCCGATGGCGAGGGGCGCGGCGAGTTCGCCGGAGGCCACCATGTCGTTGAAGCGCTCGCCGGCCTTGTCCCGCTCGCCGTAGCCGAGCCAGCAGATACGGGCGGGCAGGCCCTGGAAGTGGACGCGCTCGCCGGCCAGCTTGATCCAGCGGTGCAGGGACTCGTTCTCGGGGAAGAGGTCGAGGATCGCCTTGTCGGTCTTGTGGATGTCGGAGGCCTCGCCGGACAGGGCCGCCCAGCGGAAGGGGCCCTTGCCCTCGGAGAAGAGCGGGCGGATGTAGGCGGGGACGAAGCCGGGGAAGGCGAAGGCGCGGTCGTAACCGGCGAGCTGGGCCTCGCCGCGGATGGAGTTGCCGTAGTCGAAGACCTCGGCACCGGCGTCCATGAAGCCGACCATGGCCTCGACGTGCTTCGCCATGGACTCGCGGGCGCGGGTGGTGAAGCCCGCCGGGTCCTTGGCGGCCGCGTCGGCCATGTCGTCGAAGTCCACGCCGACGGGGAGGTAGGCGAGCGGGTCGTGGGCCGAGGTCTGGTCGGTCACGATGTCGATGGGGGCGCCCTCGGCGAGCATGCGGGGAAGCAGCTCCGCCGCGTTGCCGAGCAGGCCGATGGAGAGCGGCTTGCGCTGGTCGCGGGCCTCGACGGCGAGCTGGAGCGCGTGCTCCAGGGAGTCGGCGCGCACGTCCAGGTAGCGGTGCTCGATGCGGCGCTCGATGGCGCGCGGGTCCACGTCGATGCAGATCGCGACGCCGTCGTTCATCGTCACGGCGAGCGGCTGGGCGCCGCCCATGCCGCCGAGGCCGGCGGTCAGCGTGATGGTGCCGGCGAGGGTGCCGCCGAACTTCTTCGCGGCGACGGCGGAGAAGGTCTCGTAGGTGCCCTGGAGGATGCCCTGGGTGCCGATGTAGATCCAGGAGCCGGCGGTCATCTGGCCGTACATGGTGAGGCCGAGCTGCTCCAGGCGCCGGAACTCCTCCCAGTTGGCCCAGTCGCCGACCAGGTTGGAGTTGGCGATGAGGACGCGCGGGGCCCACTCGTGGGTCTGCATGACGCCGACGGGGCGGCCGGACTGGACGAGCATCGTCTCGTCCTGCTTGAGCGTGCGCAGCGTGCGGACCATGGCGTCGAAGGAACGCCAGTCGCGGGCGGCCTTGCCGGTGCCGCCGTAGACGACGAGCTTGTCGGGGTGCTCGGCGACCTCGGGGTCGAGGTTGTTCTGCAGCATCCGCAGGGCGGCTTCCTGCTGCCATCCCAGGGCGCTCAGTTCCGTACCGCGCGGCGCTCGGACGGGGCGGGGTCCTGACATGGTCTGCCTCCTAGCGAACTGTTGCTATAGATATTCACATCTTCGCTCTTTGAATAGAGCTAGTCAAGAGGCGCACGGCCCCGCACGCGCTTCTCACTGATGTTTGGCTGGGACGCATGGGCGCAGACATGGACAGGGCAGGAGATCCGGCGGGAGACGGGACGAGTGGGGCCGCGATTCCGTCCGTTCCGTCGCCAGGGGCTTCGAGGACACCTTCGGGCGGCACGACGGTGAACGCGGTCGGGGGAACGGGCGACGGCGGAACGGCGGACGGTGGCCGGCCACCAGGCCGGCCACCAGGCCGGGACCGGGACCGGACAGCGGGCCAGGACCGGGACCGGACCGCGGACGAGGGCGAGGGCGAGGGCAGCGGCATGGGCAGACATGGGAGCGCGCCGGACCCCGAACCGGGGTCCGAACCCGAGCCGGACTTCGAGCGGGTCTCCCGGCGGGACCACGCCGTGCGTGCCGCCGTGGAACAGGGCCTCCTCACCCCGGACCACCCCATCGTCGCGCTCCTGGACGTCCCCGGCATCCGGGCCTCGGCCGCCGCGCTGCGCGCCGCCTTCGACGCGGTGACCGCTCCCGGCACTCCCGTGCTGCACGCCTTCGCGGTGAAGGCGACGCCCCTCGTGCCCGTACTGCGGCTGCTGCGCGAACAGGGCATCGGTGCGGAGGTGGCGAGCCCCGGAGAGCTCGCGCTCGCCCGCGCGGCCGGAATCCCGCCCACCCGGACCGTGCTCGACTCACCGGCCAAGACACTCGCCGAACTGCGCGAGGCGCTGGCACTGGGCGTCGCGGTGAACGCGGACAGCCCGCAGGAGCTGGGCCGCATCGAGGCGATCGTCCGCTCGGCGGCCACCGGCTCCCCCGTCGGACTCCGGGTGAACCCGCAGATCGGCGGGGGTTCGATCGAGGCGCTGTCCACGGCTACGGCGACCTCCAAGTTCGGGGTGGCGCTGCGGGACGAGGGGGCCCGCGCGTGGATCGTGCGGGCGTACGCCGACCGCCCCTGGCTGACCCGGCTGCACGCACACTCGGGCTCACAGGGCATGCCGCTCTCCCTGATGGCGCGGGGCGTGGCGGAGACGTACGCGCTGGCGGAGGAGATCAACCGGCACGTCGGGCGGCGGCAGGTCGACACGATCGACATCGGCGGCGGGCTGCCGGTCGACTTCGGCTCCGACGCGACGGCACCGACGTACGAGCGGTACGCGCGGCTGCTCGCCGAGATGGTGCCGGGACTGTTCGACGGACGGTACGGGCTGGTCACGGAGTTCGGACGGTCACTGCTCGCCAAGCACGGGACGGTACTGGCGCGGGTCGAGTACACGAAGTCCGCCGGGGGCCGGGCGGTCGCGGTCACCCATGCCGGGGTGCAGGTGGCGACCCGTACGGTGTACGCGCCGACGGCCTGGCCGCTGCGGATCGCCGCGTACGACGCGAAGGGCCGGCCGAGGACCGGGCCGGACGTCGTCCAGGACGTCGCGGGCCCCGCCTGCTTCGCGGGCGATCTGCTGGCGGAGGGCCGCGCGCTGCCGCTGCTCGAACAGGGCGACCACGTGGCCGCCCTGGACACCGGAGCGTACTTTTTCGCCCACCACTACGCGTACAACTCCCTTGCCCGTCCCGGCGTCTACGGCTTCGCACCGGCCGGCGACGACGGCAGGGGAGGCGCGGGCGGCGTGCGTTTCGCGGTCGTACGGGAGCCGCAGACCCTGGACGAGATCGTCGCGGAGTCGGGCGGCGCGCACGGCCCGTCGCTCATCGCGCTGTAGCCGCCGCCGTCCCCGTCAGGCTTCGGGGCGCACGCGACACTGCGTGCGCCTCATCGCACCCGCGAGCGCCTCTGTCACACCCCCCAGGGCAGCACAAACCGGCCACGGGCGCTGTCGATGCGCCGGAGAATGTGGTCAGTTGACCCACCTTAGTCATCGTGGGCATGTTCCACAGGAAAATGCCCGATCACTCCCTTCCCGTGCACACAGTGCGTAACTTCGGCGTCACTCGGCCGAACCCTTTGGCGGGAGGGGAGACACGGTGCCCGGAATCGACGAGTGCCTGCTGGAAGCCATGACACTGCCCGGTGCGCGGGGTGCCTCGGTGGTCGACTGGACCAGCGGCCTGGCCCTGGGCACGGTGGGCGACGCGCCGGGCGACGACCACGAGACGACCGCGGCGGAGGCCGCCGAGCTGGCCCGGCTCGCCGCGGAGAACCGCTCGTTCGCCCCCAAGGGCGGCTCCGACTGGTCCGAGTGGTCCGACCAGGAGACCCCGATCGAAGACCTGATCATCAGCAACCGCGACAGCTACCACGTCCTGCGTTTCGTCCGCACCACCTTCGACAGCAGCGTGTTCCTGCACCTGTGGCTGGGCCGCTCGGACGGCAATCTCGCCCTGGCACGTATCCGGCTCGGCGAGATGGCCGGACGGCTGGTGCTCGTATGACCACCGTCAGGACACCTCCTCCGCCCCGGCTCCCGGTGCGGGACAGGGCGCCGGGCGCCGCGGCCGGCGCCTCGCCGATGCTCGGCCGACTCGCCGAGGAGCGGGCCACCGGCGTCCTCATCCGCGAGCGCGGCACCCTCTATCTCGCCGACGGCGAGGTCGTGCACGCCGAGAGCCCGGCCACTCCCGGGCTCGACGTGCTGTTCTCCGTCCGTGGCGTGCTGGACGCCGAAGTGTGGCAAGAAGCGGTCGCCGCGGCCGGGGCGCGCCGCCGGGTCGGCCGGTTCCTCATCGACAGCGGGTGGATCGCGGAGGGCGCGCTGGAACTGTGCCACCTCGGCTCCCTGTACGACGCGGCGTACTTCGTACTCGGCCCGAGCAGCACCCCGAGCCGCTTCCGCTACGGCGCCGCGCACTGGTTCGGCCCGCTCCGCCCCGTCCCCGTGGCCGCGCTGGAGCGCGAGACGGTGCGCCGGCGCGAACTGCTGCACCGCATATGGCCCGACCCGGCGACCGACACCGCGCCGATCCGGCGCGCCCTGCTCGCCGCGGGGCCGACGGTGCCGCTGCGCCAGGAGGCCGTCCTCGGCCGGGTGGACGGCGTCCGCACGGCGGCGGACGTGTCCCTCGCGCTGGGGCGGCCCGCCTTCCACACGCTCGTCGACCTGCGCCGACTCGCCGCCGCCGGACTCGTGACGGCCGCTCCGGCACCGCAGCCGCTCCCCCCGCCCAGCGTGCTCACCCAGACCTCCACCGATCCCGACGTCGCGTTGCTGCGACGACTCAGAGACGCGCTGGAGGCCTTGTGAGTCCCAACCCGCGGGAGGCCTTGTGATCCGCGCGCTACGACAGCGTGCCGAGAGGAGACTGCTGATGGCGGCGGAACCCGAAGTCCTCGACGAACTCCATCGGTTGAGGGCCCGCGTGCCCCAGCTGACCGGAGCGCTCGCGGCCAGCGCCGACGGTCTCGTCCTCGCCCACGACACGCCCGGTGTGGAGCCGGACGGCCTGGCCGCGCTCACCGCAGCCGCGCTCGGGGTCGCCATTCGGATGGCCGAGGCCACCGGGCACGGCGACCTGCGTGAGCTGCTGGTCCGCGGCGTGCACGGCTATGTGGCGACCTACGCGGCAGGCGGCTCGGCCGTCCTGACGCTGCTGGCACAGGACCGGGTCAACGTCGGCCGGCTGCACCTGGAGGGGCGGCGTTCCGGCACCCGGATCGGGGAGCTCGTCGACGCCGCCACCGCGCGCGGCGAGCTGGCCGCCGACCCGCCCAAGACGTCCGCGAAGCCCTCGCCGGGCACGTCGCGCACTCGCACGGCGCGCGGCACGACCGCCGCGCGCCCCACTTCTACCCCAGCCACCAACCACCCGAGAACATCAGAGAGTTGAAGGAGCACAGCATCATGACGAACACCGAGACCGCGCTCAAAGAGGCACTGGCGTCCATCGAGGGCGCGACCGGAGCCGCCCTCGTCGACTACACCAGCGGAATGGCGCTGGGCACGATCGGTGGCAGCAAGAGCTTCGACCTCACCGTCGCGGCCGCCGGCAACACGGACGTCGTCCGCGCCAAACTCCGCACCATGGAGCACCTGGGCCTGAAGGGCGATATCGAGGACATCCTGATCACGCTCTCCGACCAGTACCACCTGATCAGGCTGATGAAGGGCCGCGGCGGGAACGGTCTGTTCCTGTACCTGGTGCTCGACCAGAAGCGGGCCAACCTGGCGATGGCCCGGCACCAGCTCAAGCGGATCGAGACCGACCTGGAGGTTTAGTTCCGTTCCGCTCAGCGACGTCGCGCCCCGCCGGGCGCGGCGTCGCCCGCCGCCACTCCGGTGGCCCGGACGGCCCGGACCGGCTTGCCCACGGGGGCACCGGCGCGCGGCCCGAGCCAGTCCACCCGCACCCAGATCAGCGCCTGCTCGGCCCGCTCCAGACGCCCGAGCCGGCCGGCCTTCAGCCACAGTCCGACGCCCGCGCCGGCGAGGAGCATGCCGCCCGCGGCGGGCACGGCGAGCGAGCTGCCCAGCGCGGCCGCGAAGGCGAGGAGCAGCCACCAGCGGTGGCCCCGGCGCCAGTTGCGCACGGTCACGGCACGGTCCTGGAGCACGTCGTGCTTACCGGCCCGGGCGGCGGAGCGGACCAGGGCGGCGTACCGCTTCCCTCGCCAGTACGGCACCACGGCCGCCGCGACGAGAAACAGCGCGGCCCCCGCCATGACGCCGATCCTGCGCCCCGTCAGTCCGGGGAACACCACCCCGATTGCGGCGGCCACCACCCCGCACCACCACAACGGTGCGGCTCCCGCCCGCACCACGACGGCCATCCGGGCCAATCCCTGTCCTCCGCGCGCCATCATCTGCCTCCCGTCTCAGCGCCTGCCCGCCCACGGGTACGTCGCCGACCGCCGCCGCGCCCGTGTGTCTCTGGGCGCGCAGGCTAGCCACGGAAGGTGAGACGAGTCTGAGAAACGCCCGAATTGATGCTGCGGCGCCTACTCGACGAACAGTCCCCGCACCGCTGCCCGCGCGTCGAACTGCTCCAACCGCGCCTGCGCGTCCGGCAGGTCGTCGCACATGGCCTCCAGCAGAACGCGGCCCAGCAGCATCGGCGCGCACGCCGTGTCGAAGGCGAGACCGGTGCCGACGGCGGCGGGGAGCAGCAGGTCGGACACCTTCGCCACCGGCGCGAACGCGGAGTCCGCGACCGTGACGACGGTCAGCCCGGCCTCCTTCGCGTGGCCGAGGGCGTCGACGACCTCCCGCGGGTGCCGGGGCAGCGCGAAGCACAGCAGGGCCGTCGCCCCGGCCCGGACGGCGGCGTCGATGCGGTCCTGGAGCATCGTGCCGCCCTCGTGCAGCAGCCGTACGTCGGGGTGCACCTTGGCGGCGAAGTAGGCGAAGCCGTAGGCCTGGGAGGCGGCGGCGCGCAGCCCGAGGACGGGCAGCGGACGGGACGCGGCCAGCAGGCGCCCCGCCCTCGCGACCGGGCGCGGATCGGCGAGCACCGCGGCGAGGTGGCGCAGGTTCTCGATCTCGGCCTCGACGGCCTGCTGGTACTCGTTGTAGGAGGTGGTGTCGGTGACCGGTTCGGCGGGCGCGACCTCGCGCAGGTGCTTGCGCAGCGCGGGGTAGCCGTCGAAGCCCAGGGCGACCGCGAAGCGGGTGACCGAGGGCTGGCTGACGCCGGCGAGTTCGGCGAGTTCGACGCTGGACAGGAACGGAACGTCGGCCGCGCGCCGCACCATGCTGTGGGCGATGCGCCGCTGGGTCGGCGTGAGCCGGCGCCCCTCGAAGAGGGCCTGGAGCCGCCCGGCGGGACTGTCGCTCACACCCGCGTCGCTCTCCACGCCGCCGTTCTCCATCACCTCGCCGTTCTCCGTCACCTCGCCGCTCCCTGTCACCTCGCCGTCCCCGTTCCTGTCGCCGTGCCCGTTCCGGTGGCTGCCCCCGGCCCTGTCGCTGCCCGTGCTCATGACGTGCTTCCCCTCCAGATGTCCGTGAACCGGTCGAGCAGTGCGGCGGCCGCCGTCACATCGTCCGTGAGCGGCCGGTCGGCCTGCTCCGCGTCGAGCACCGCCTCGGCAAGTTCCAGTGCGCGCCCGGCCGGCAGCTCCGGGTCGGGCCGCAGATCGCGCTGGCGCAGCGCGCGTACCGCGGCGACCAGTTCGCAGCCGACGACGAGACGGTACGCACCGCACGCCCGCAGCGTCTGGCGTGCGGCGAGCGAGGCGAAGCTCGCCTGTTCCTCGACGCCCCGGGAGAGTACAGCGTGGCCGAGCGAGGCGGGCGCGGAGAAGGCCCGCAGGTCACCGAGTGCGGCACCGGCGGCGTACTCCAGGATCATCACGCCGGAGGACGCCGGTTCGTGGTCGGCGAGGAAGGGGCGCAGCCGGGTGTAGGCGGGTTCGTTGAGGGTGGACAGGCGGGAGGTGGACAGCCGCGCCACCTGGGTGACGGCGAGCCTGAAGTGGTCCAGCGCGAGGCCGAGTTGGGCTTGGTAGAAGCCGCCGTGGTGATAGGCGGCCATGTCCTCGGGCGAGATGAGGGGGTTTTCCGCGGCGGCGTTGATCTCCACCGCGAGGACCGCCTCCAGCGCGTCCGCCGCGTCGTGCGCCGGGCCGTGGATCTGCGGGAGGCAGCGGAAGCCGTACGGGTCCTGGATCCGCCCGAGCGGTGCTGTGGGCCGGTCCGCGGCGCCGATCAACTCCCGCATCCGGCGCGCCACTTCGACGGACCCTCGGTGCGGCCGGGCGGCGTGCACGGGCGCCGCGTACGCCTCGTGGGACCCGTCGACCGCCAGCAGCGACAGGGCCGCGACGACCTGCGTGGCACCGATCAGCCCGCGCAGTTCGTGCAGCGCGAGCGCGGCCTGCCCGAGGGTGAGCGCGTTGCTGCTGATGAACGCGAGCGCGTCGTTGTTGTCGAGCGCCTGCGGCTCGGGCGCCGCACCCCGGCGGGTCCGCGTACCACCCGGTCCCCCACCGCCCGGCGCCACCGAGCCGTCCGCACCCCGCCGGGACCACTCCCCCGCCCGTGGGCCCCGGGCGCTCGGGGCCCCGACGGCCGCCCTGTCCGCTTCCACCCCGCCGGACCGCGCGAGCGAACCGTCCGGCCCCCTCCACGGGTGCTCCCCCGCGAGGGCCAGGCCCACCTGGGCCAGGGCGGCGATGTCCCCGGTGCCGACCGAGCCGAACTCGTTGACGACCGGGTGGGCGCCGCTCTCCAGCGCCTCGCACAGCGCCGTCACGACGGTGGGCCGCAGTCCCGCGCCGCCCGCCAGGAGCTGGTTCGCGCGGACGGCGAGCATCGCGCGGACCTGCCGGGCGGGCAGTTCCTCGCCTATGGCGCCGGCATGGCTGCGCAGCAGGCGCAGGCCGTGGTCGGCGGCGGCCTCGGTCGGCACGTCCTCGTTCCGGTTCGCGCCGACTCCGGTGGAGCGGCCGTAGACGCGGCCGGTGGCGGCGATCCGCCGGGCGGCGCACCAGGACTCCTCGACCCGCTTCATGGCATCCGTGCCGGGGACCGGCCGGGCGGCCCCGTCGGCGAGCCGTACGACGTCGTCGACGCCGGTGCCGCGACCGTCCAGGACCACGAGCGCGACGTCCGCCGGAGGCGTCACCGCACACGACGTGCCCAGGATCCGGGACGACACCACGCGCACACCCTTCTATTCAGATACCGAGAACTCTGCATGACGATATGCAGACCGGGCAAGGGGCACCGGCCGGGGGTTCGGCCCAGCCGCGACAGGGGGGCTATCCCCAGTGCCATGCGGCCCTCGGCTGCCTAACGTGAAGTGCATGACCGGTATGGAAGCCCGCCATGACGACGCGGAACTGAAGAAGGAACTCAACGCCACCCTGCACGCGCGCAGGGAACTCGGCGACGAGTACGAGTCCGCGCTGGTCGACTCGTTCCTGGAGAAGGTCGAGCAGCGCCTCGACGGCGCCGTGGACCGCCGGGTGCGGCGCCAGCTCGCCGAACAGCAGATGGTGGTGGCGCGCGGCGCGCGTTCGCCCCAGTCGTCCGACTCCTGGGGCGAGCGTTTCGGCTTCGGGATCGTCTCGCTCGTCCTCGCGGTCCCGCTGTCCGCGATCGGTGGCGGAGTCGCGCACCTGCCCGGCCTGCTCGTCGCCTGGGCCGGCATCGTCGGAGTGAACGTGGTCCAGGCGGCGCGCATCTCGCCGGGCTTCTTCGGCCGCCGGGGGCGCCGGTCGGAGTCGGACTGGGAGGACTAGGCACCGCCGCGAAACCCCGCCCGTCGCCCGGCGCGGACACCCGTACCGGGAACGGGCGTCCGCGCGGCCCGTACGGCGCACGAAAGGGCCCGGCACTCGAGACGAGTGCCGGGCCCTTCGACGTGTTGCGCGGGGACCGCCGCACCCCCGATACCGGGGGGCGGGACGACGGCGGTCCCCGCGAGCGACGCGGGCCGGGTCAGGACCGGGCTTGCGCGTCCAGGCGTCCATGGAGGTCCGGGAGCCGCTCCGGAGGTCCTTGGCGCCGTTCTGTCGTCGGCCGGGGCGGGGAGCCGCTCCCGCCCTGCCGACACCCACTAATGTGCCGGACCCGTGTTAAGCGGGTGCTGCGCGGACGTGACGCGCTCGTACCACTTCCGCGAAGTTCACCTCGGCCTGGGCCTGAAGATCCACACGGATCCGACACTTCGAACAAATTTCCTGCGTCGACCTCTGACGACCGAACGTTGTGCGCCCGGCACGACCCCTGACCGCCACCCGTGCGCCCCGGACCACCGCCCGGCGCGCACCCCGACCGCCGCCCGGGGCCTCCGCGCTTTCCCGCGGGCCCCGGCAGTCACGCGGCGGTCACGCGGGCGGTCACGCCCTGATGCCGCCCTTGGCCAGGAAGGACAGCAGGTCCTGCCGGCTGACGACCCCGGTGGGCTTGCCCTCGACGAGCACGATCGCGGCGTCGGCGCGACCCAGCACGGACATCAGGTCGGCGACCGGCTCGCCGGAACCGACCTGCGGCAGCGGCGACGACATGTGCTTCTCCAGCGGGTCCTCCAGCGAGGCCCGCTTGGTGAACAGCGCGTCGAGGAGCTCACGCTCCACGACCGACCCGATGACCTCGGCGGCCATCACGTCCGGGTGACCGGCGCCGGGCTTGACGATCGGCATCTGCGAGACGCCGTACTCGCGCAGCACCTCGATCGCCTCACCGACGGTCTCCTCCGGGTGCATGTGGACGAGCGAGGGGATCGCACCCGCCTTGTCGTTCAGCACGTCGGCGACCCGGGCGCTCGGGCCGGTGTCCTCCAGGAAGCCGTAGTCGGCCATCCACTCGTCGTTGAAGATCTTGCTGAGGTATCCGCGCCCGCTGTCGGGGAGCAGCACGACCACGACGTCGTCGGGGCCGAGGCGCTCGGCGACCCGCAGTGCGGCGACCACGGCCATGCCGCAGGAGCCGCCGACGAGCAGCCCCTCCTCCTTGGCCAGCCGGCGGGTCATCTGGAAGGAGTCCTTGTCGGACACGGCGACGATCTCGTCCGCGACCGTACGGTCGTACGCGGTCGGCCAGAAGTCCTCACCGACGCCCTCGACGAGGTAGGGCCGGCCCGAACCGCCGGAGTACACGGACCCCTCCGGGTCGGCGCCGACGACCTGCACCTTTCCGTCGCTGGCGTCCTTCAGGTACCGGCCGGTACCTGAGATGGTGCCGCCGGTCCCCACACCCGCGACGAAGTGGGTGATCTTCCCCTCCGTCTGCTCCCACAGCTCGGGGCCGGTCGAGTGATAGTGCGAGAGGGGGTTGTTCGGGTTGGAGTACTGGTCCGGCTTCCAGGCTCCCGGGGTCTCCCGGACCAGCCGGTCGGAGACGTTGTAGTACGAGTCCGGGTGCTCGGGGTCGACGGCGGTGGGGCAGACCACAACCTCGGCCCCGTACGCGCGCATCACGTTGATCTTGTCGGTGGAGACCTTGTCGGGGCACACGAAGATGCACTTGTACCCCTTCTGCTGCGCCACGATGGCGAGCCCGACACCGGTGTTCCCGCTGGTCGGCTCGACGATCGTGCCGCCGGGCTTGAGGTCGCCGCTCTCCTCCGCGGCCTCGATCATGCGCATGGCGATGCGGTCCTTCACGGAACCGCCGGGGTTGAAGTACTCAACCTTCGCCAGGACGGTCGCCTGGATGCCCGCGGTCACGTTGTTGAGTCTCACCAGCGGGGTGTTGCCGACGAGACTGATCATCGAGTCGTGGAATTGCACCGTTGTCTCCGGAGCTGCGTTTTCAACAGGAATGGTCCCGTCAGCCTACGGCCCTGAACAGTCGTTCACGCGCCGTTGAGATTGGCCCACCCGCTGTTCGGGGCAAGCAGTGGTTGTACGGCTACAAGGAGGTGGCGGCGACGGATGTCGAGCTTGTCGAGGGCGAGGGTGGCCCGGCGGATCGCTGCGGGCGCGGCGTACGGCGGGGGCGGTGTCGGACTGGTGGGTGCGGCGGCCGTCGGCCTCGTGCTGGCCGAGGTGCAGCTGGCGAAACGGCACGTGGGCAACGGGCACGCTCCCTACGCCCCGCGCGCGGACGGTCTCTACGGGTACGACTACGCCGGTGCCTCCCCTGACGAACCCCCGCTGCGCCTGACGATGCTCGGCGACTCGACGGCCGCGGGACAGGGGGTGCGCCGGGCCCGCCAGACGCCGGGCGCGCTGCTGTCCTCCGGGCTCGCGGCGGTGGCCGAGCGGCCGGTGGAGCTGTGCAACGTGGCGCTGCCCGGCGCCCAGTCGGACGACCTGGACCGCCAGGTCGCGCTCGCCCTCACGGACACCTCGCGGCTGCCCGACGTCTGCGTGATCATGATCGGGGCGAACGACGTGACGCACCGGATGCCGCCGACGCGCTCCGTACGCCACCTGTCCGCGGCGGTACGCAGGCTGCGCACGGCCGGTGCGGAGGTGGTCGTAGGCACCTGTCCCGACCTGGGCACGGTCGAGCAGGTCCAGCAGCCGCTGCGCTGGCTGGCGCGGCGCGCGTCCCGCCAGCTGGCCGCCGCCCAGACGATCGGGACGGTCGAGCAGGGCGGCCGCACCGTGTCGCTCGGCGACCTGCTGGGCCCGGAGTTCGAGGCGAACCCGCGCGAGCTGTTCGGCCCGGACCACTACCACCCCTCGGCGGAGGGGTACGCCACCGCGGCCATGGCGCTCCTGCCCACGGTCTGCGCGGCACTCGGCCTCTGGCCGGCCGAGGAGGAGCGTCCGGACGTCTCGCGGAACGAGGGATTCCTGCCGGTCGCCCGTGCGGCCGCGGAGGCCGCCTCCGAGCCCGGCACCGAGGTCGCCGCCGCCATTCCCACCGGCCCCCGGGGGCCCTGGGCCCTCCTCAAACGCCGCCGCCGCCAACGCCTCCCCGCAACAGACCCGGCCCCGACCCCGACCCCGTCCCCCTGACTCTTTGGGGGGGTGCCTCTATGTCCTTCGTCAAGGCCGTGCTGGTCATGCAGGGGTGGTTTCGGGGAGGCGGGGTTCGTAGAAGGTGCCGTCTCGGAGCAT
>NZ_JBIAQF010000036.1:0-80064 GCF_042888885.1 Streptomyces sp. NPDC002742 | reverse complement strand
CAGACGAACCGCCCCATCCCTCCCGCCTGCAGGTGGAATTCATGCCCACCAACCTCGAACCACACGATCACGTTCGGAAAGCGGAAGCCTTCTGACAAATCCGCTAAGGATCACTGCATGATCGATGCGCTGAGCTGTTGGTCTAGTGATCGTTGCGGGATTTCTGGTTGTTGTGACGTGTCGACCTGAGCTGGGGTTTCGGCAGAGGTTGAGGAGCCGGCGAGGCTCCTGAAGTGCGAGTTCAGTGATTGCTTCGGAATGTGGTGATCGTCGCAGGATTCTCTATTGCCGGGCACCAGTAGGGTCGCGGAATGAACGTAAGCGTCCAAGTCTCGTTCGATGCCGCGGTGCCGGACGGTCCTGGGGCATCGCTGGTCCGGTGGTTCCGTGCCGCCCGTACCGGGCTGTACAGCGGCCTGGTGGAGGTGGAGGCCGGGAGCGGGGGAGGGGTCGTCTCTGAAGCGCGGATCGTCCCGGACATCGACGACCTGGTGCGCCGTTTCCCCCGAATCGGGAAGAGGTGGCCGCGGTTCGAGGAGGAGCTCGCCGCGTTCCCTTGGGGGCCCAGCTCGTGTTTCTCACGGAGGGTGGGGAACTGGCCACCCTGGGACGGGCGAGTTCCTATCACGTCCTGAGTGACGGTTCCATCTGGCGGGCATCGGCTTTGACCAGTGTCAACTCCCCAGATGACGTCGCGTCCTGCACTGCGGTGGTGGACTTCCTGTACGCCGCACTGGATGGGA
Organism: Streptomyces sp. NPDC002742; assembly: GCF_042888885.1. NCBI lineage: Bacteria > Bacillati > Actinomycetota > Actinomycetes > Kitasatosporales > Streptomycetaceae > Streptomyces > Streptomyces sp. NPDC002742. Next base: position 79,321 of record NZ_JBIAQF010000036.1, on the reverse strand, counting down.
GCAGCCCCCTCTTCGGCCACATCGAGTGGGACGACTTCGACGAACTCACCAACCTCGATACCGTGCTGCGCCGCAACCCGCGTACGTCCCTGCGCGAGGGCAGGCGGTTCCTGCGCGGCTACGCCTGGGTGACGGTCTGTCCGGCGGAACTTGTGACGCGGCTGGGCGGCGCCGCGGCGCTGGAGGACTCGGGCGCGTTCCACCGGGTGCTTCCGCTGCGGGCGGGGGGTGTGCTGCTCCAGGCATCGGCCACGATGGGCGGGTACACGGAGCAGGTGATGGAGCGGGTGTTCGAGGCGCTGGCTCCCGTGCTGCCGCCGGGCGCGCCTCGCCCGGACCCCGCCCACCCTGACACGCGGTTCGTCCCGCGAGACGCCGCCACGGTGCACTGAGTTGCTTGGACGCTGCCACGTGTGTCCCCTCGCCGTCCACCTCCAGCGCCAGGACCTCGACGCCTCCCTGCCGCGCCGCTACCTGCAGTCTCAGGTACAGGGGCCCGCTCCGGAACTGGCCGGAAACAGATGTGCCGCGGGTGGGAACCGATGTGCCGCGGGCGGTGTAGCAAGAGTGTGAGGACGCGGGAGGGGGGCCGCATCGTCGTCGACGAGGCCGTGGTGATCGCACGGGTACGCGCCGGGGAGCCGGAGGCGTACGCGGAGCTGGTCCGTGCCCACACGGGCATCGCGATCAGGGCGGCCAGGGCGCTCGGAGCGGGCGCGGACGCGGAGGACGTGGTGCAGCAGGCCTTCATCAAGGCGTACTGCTCGCTGGGGCGCTTCCGGGACGGCTCGGCGTTCAAGCCCTGGCTGCTGTCGATCGTCGCCAATGAGACGAGGAACACAGCGCGGACGGCGGTGCGTCAGCGGACGCTGGCCGGCCGGGAGGCGGCGCTGGCGGAGGCGGCGCCGCTGATACCGGAATCGGCGGACCCGGCGGTCGCGGCGCTGGAGTCGGAACGGCGCTCCGCGCTGCTTGCGGCTCTGGAGCAGCTGAGCGAGGACCACCGCCTCGTCGTCACGTACCGCTATCTCCTGGAGATGGACGAACCGGAGACGGCCCAGGCCCTGGGCTGGCCGCGCGGCACGGTGAAGTCCCGGCTCAACCGCGCCCTGCGCAAGCTGGGCCGGCTGCTGCCCGCCTTCGAACCTCAGGAGCCTCGGGAAGGGGGTGACGAGCATGAGTGAGTCGTATGGGGACGGAGGCGCCGGCGGCGCGGAGTCCGGCCGCGAGCGGGCCCGGCGAGCCCGTGCGGACGTCTCCCGGCTGCCGGACGAGCTGCGGGCGCTCGGGCGGTCGCTGGACGGCCCGGGGGCCGACGGCGACGAGTCGATGGTCGAGCGGGTGCTGGAGGACATACTCGCGATGGGGATCCCGCTCCCGCCGCCCGGGACTCCGGGGCCCCGCGAGCGGCTGCGCGCGGTGCGCCGCTGGGTGAGGGCCCGCCGGCGGGCGCTCACCGCGGGCCTGTGCGGAGTGCTGGCGGTCCTGGTGCTCACGCCCCCGGTGCGGGCGGCGGTCGTCGACTGGTTCGGCTTCGGCGGGGTCGAGGTGCGCTACGACCCGTCGGCGGTGCCCTCGGCCGGGGCCCGGGTGCCGGGCTGCCCCGGGCCCTCGCTGACCCTGGCGCAGGCCGGACGGCGGGCCGGGTTCGAGCCCCTCGTGCCCGACGCCCTCGGGGTGCCGGACGCGGTGACGGTGACGCCCGAGCCGCGAGGACGGCTGTTGATGAGCCTGTGCTGGATCGAGCACGGGCGCACGGTCCGGATCGACGCGTATCCGGCGCGGCTGGACATCGGCTTCACCAAGACGGTGCGGGAGTCGCCGCAGTGGCTGCGCCTGGACGGTGACGAGGAGTTCGGCGATCCGGCGCTGTGGTTCCCGAAGCCGCATCGTCTGAGCTTCTGGCTCGTCGGCGCGGACGGCGGCCGCTTCACCCGCTCCGAGCGGACTGCCGGGCCCACGCTGCTGTGGATGCACGAAAGCGAGGTGACGCTCCGGCTGGAGGGAGTGTCCTCGAGGACCCGGGCACTGGAGATCGCCAGGTCGCTGAAGTAGCCGGGTTCGCCGTCTCCGGGCACGGCTCGGAATTCGTGGGCGGCGGGTGGGAACCCCGGCCGGTCGGGCGGTGTACCAGAAGTGACAGACGACGTGCGGGCGGACCGCCCGTCGATCGGCCGGCCGGTTCGGGGGTTCCATGCGCAGACTTCGTGAACTGCTCACTGCTACAGGGGTATTGGTATCGGTTCTGGCGGTCGTGCTGCTGGCGGCACCGTCCGCCCTGGCCGGCGGACCGACGAGTGTGCTGCTGGTCTCGCCGGAGAGCGCGGAGAGCGCCGCGCTGTACCACTCGGACGAGGAGTACGGCGAGTTGATGCGGCTTCTGGGCGGGGTGGACTCGGACAGCCGCGAGGTGGAGCTGCCGGGGCTCGGCGCGGCCGACGGACCCCAGATCAATGTGACGTGGATGGCCCATGACGTGTCGCCCTGGCGGGTGGACCGCGTCTATCCGGACGCTTCGTGGAGCGAGGACGTCTGGATCAACACCACGACCGACATGACGACCATGAACAGCTACTGGCACAAGGCCGGGCAGCCGGCCGAGGTGCGGACGCTGCTCAAGAAGCTGGGAATCCTGGGCAGGCTGAAGGCGCAGGGCGCCGGAGGAATCCGCCCAGGTCCCCGGCAGACACCGGAGGGCACGAGTGCCGGTCCGTCGCCCACGCCCACGTCCACGTCCACCGCTCGGTCCCGCACGAGGACCGCCGCCGCGACCGGCGACGGCACCGACTGGTGGTGGGCGATACCCGGGGCGGCGGCAGGAGCCGTGCTGGCCCGGATACGACGGCCTCACAAGGGGGAGCCTCGACAGGAGCTGCGGGACGTGTAGGTGCCGGCCGGATCGAGGGGGACATATGAGGGGCCGGGTCGAACGGATCAGGAACGGGGTGCGGGTCCTGTTACTCGTGTCCATGGCATTGGCCGCGCTCGGCGCAGCACAGGCCCCTGCCTCGGCGGGTGCCTGGGGGCTCGGTAAGGGCGACAACCCGGACATGGCCCTGGTCATCGCGGGCGGCACGGGGCGGACGACCACGCTGCACGCCGAGGAGCGGGACTTCGGACGGCTGTGGCGGCTGCTGTCGCCCCGGTACACGGGGACCGAGAGGGTGCCTGAAGCGTGGACGCACGGCCGTTTTCCCGAGGTGCGGGTCACCGTGATCTGGGGGCTGACCGGTGTCGGGGGCTGGCCGCAGACCAGTCGGGCGCCCGGCGGCGATGTCGCCGTCGAGCGCCAGGACCAGCTGTTCCTCACGCCGGACGGAACGCTGTGGGTGCGTTCGGATCCCTCGCCCGACGTGGTGGACGACGACATCCGCTGGCATCGGGCGCCGAGCGTGATGTTCGGGCAACTGGCGCAGGAGGGGAGGCTATTCGGTTCCCGGCCCGCGGCGGTGGCCGCCGTGGCGGAGCCGGACGCGGTGTGACAGTCTGCGGGGAAGTGTCAGCTGGGTATCGTCATCTGAAATGTCAGTGGTGCAGCCTCGGTGACCTGGTAGTTGGCACTGATGGATGATGCTCACCTGTCGCTGACATGGGTGACGAAAGGCCAGGTCATTCTCACGCCGACTGCTATAGAGGGTGCGGGGTTTGTGCTGGTCAGAGGTGTTGGGCCTTAAGGGGGCGTAGCGGGTTTGCTGGCCATGGCGGTCCTGGTCGTGGACGCTGCCAGGGTCTCGGTGCCCGCATTGGCCGGGCCGGTCGCCTGGCTACCAGCCCTCGTGGTGCCACGGCATGATGAAGGAGATCTTGAGGGCCTTCCCGTGCGTTTCGCCGTCCAGGCTGGTCAGCAGCCGTAGGGCGATGAGCCAACCTGTTCGGCCGGGGTGATGCATCGCGCCGTCGTTACAGACGCTGCACGACCTCCTACCGCAGCGTGGTGCTCTTTCGTTTGCGACAGCCCAGAGTTGACCTTTGGCGGGCGGTGGCGGTGCCCCGGCAGATCCCGCTCTTTTACAGATGTCCGGGGTACGCGCCGCCAGGCGCGGGTAGTGTCTGTGTCAGCCGAGTCCGGGTCTTCGTTCGTAGCGAGGACACCAACTGGCACCCCAACTTGCCTCTTTCGCCGTCCGGGGACGCGGCCGCACCGTGTCCACCAGCGGGTTCCTGTTTGTGCGCGTGCGCCGCCCGTCCGGTGCGCCCCGCGTTCTTCCCCTTTTGGAGTCCCGCGATGACGTCATCGCTGTCCGTGGCCCGGGCCATCGACTTCCTGTGCGAACACACCTCCAGCAAGAGTCGGGTGCTGGCCCTGCTGGCTCACGACTACGGGCCCAGTTCCCTGACCGCCGTTTTGACCTGCAAAAACCCCGAGCACGCCTTCGAGGCGACAGGCATTCTGCGCCGGGTCCTGGCGCTGCGTGACGCCGCAGCCGTCGACGACGAACTGACCGCTCTCACGGCTCAGATGCCGGATGCACCGGCCGGCTCCCTGCGCCAGGCCGTCACGCGAGCCGCGAACGGGACCTGGCCCGCAGAACCCGGCACCCTGCTCACGGCGACGGACCCGGACTCGGAGCCGTTTGACGACGAACCGGATTCCTCGGCAGCGCCCGCAGCGACGGGCCACCCCCGGCTTAAGGACCTGCCGGGGAAGGTCGTGCGGATCACCCACCTGCGCGAGTTTCACATCACCGACGAAGACGCGCTCCTTCACGCCGCTGCCCGCCGCGGCTGGGAGCCGCTGCCGGCGTCCGAACTCGGCGAAGACGACCCACGCGACCTGGCCGGCGCCGTGATCACCCTCACCGAGGACAGCGACGTCACCGGCAGCCAGACGCTGGAAGACCAAAGCTCGGCAGAAGTGCTGAGCATCGAAGACGGCGACGAACTGGCCGACTGGAGCGCAGCGCCCGTCGTCACCCGGTTCGTCCACGGCTGGCGCCTGCGCCAGCAGCGCAAAAGGCCCACAGCCGGTGAGCAGACGCCGAACTTCGCCGCCCTCTTCGGCGTCCGGGACTGCCCCTGCAAGGGCGAGGACCCCGACTGTGAGGAGTGCGGCTGGCAGCTCACCCCCCGCACCGCCGACCTGCTCCACACAGCCCTGGTTCTCCTCGCAGACCAGGCCTACGACGACGCACACCGCCTGGGGGACCAGTTCCTGCCGGACGCCAACGCCACCACCTGGGAAGTCTTCGACCGGCTGCCTGCGCTCACCTGGACGGCCGACCACCGATGGCGGCGGCGCATGGCGCGCGCCTTCGACGACCTGGCCGCAGACCTCGCCCGGGGCAAGTGGCCCGAACCCACCTGCACCGCGGAGGAGATGGCCCTACACCTGGCCATCGAGGACGCCCCCACCCATCTGGAAGACCGCCCTCCCACGGACCCCCACCACACGCTCCCCGAACACGGCGACGACTACAGCTGGGACGACTGTTCCGATCTGCTGTTCCAGGACCACGACGTCCTGATGCTCTTCGACCCGAAACTCGGCGGCATCGCAGACCCGCAGGACCCAGCGAACCAGTCCATGGGTGTGGGCGACCTCAGGGCGGCCGCCTGGTTCGAGCCCTTCGGTAGCCACAGCGTCCGCGATCCCGGGCGAGGCTTCCGCCGGTAGAGCACAGCGCCTCCACGCCGGGCGCCATGAGGTCCCCGAGCCGCGGCTTGAGCGCCGAGTTCGCAGGTCGTCCGTCCGACACACGCTGCAGCACGCATCCAAAGGCCGTTCCTGCGGGCGGAGTTGCGTCTGCGGGGACCATCCGAAGCGGGAGTCCCAGCGTGAGCGCTCGAGAGAAGCGTAGCGCCGTTAACCGGCGTGGTGACCGGTTGAGACGGGGGCAGGTGCGGTCCTGTCGATCAGGTTCGGCGTTGGGGTGGGGCTGGTCGAAACCGTGGTGGGATCAGGCCCAGTTGCCGGGCCAGGTCCTGAACTCAGTTCAGGATGGCGAGTGTGATGCCGGGCCGGAACACCCGCTTTGTCCTGGCTGGAACGGACCTCGAAACTACGGCTGGATACCGTCGATCAATTTCGGGCTGTGGCGTGCTGCCCGTGGGAAGGCCTTGGACGTCAGACGTCGGTCCGTGGTCAGGGGGACGGAGCAGTGAGCAAGGTACGGCATGAGATGGAGACCGAGTACCGGCAACTGCAGCAAAGGCTTCTCACCCGTCATCGTGAGACGGCCCGGTATGAGGCAGGGGATGAGAACTTCGGTGCCGAGTACGCCCGGCTGCTCCAGGCGGCCGACGAGCTCCTGGCATTCGAAAAGACAATCCCCGCCAAGCTTGCTGAGCCCGAGCGGCAGCTGAGCGAGCGCATCGTGCGGATGTCGTGGCTCGGGCAGACCGCTGTCGCGCTCGCGCTGATCGTGCTCACCTTCGCCCTGGGGCACTCGGCTTGGTGGCTGGTGGTGCTGGTACCCCACTGCATCGCCACACTGTCCCTCTCCTTCCAGAAGGTCACGCACAAGAACCACCGCTTCTACCGGCACTTGACCATCGGCCTGCACCTGGAGTGCTTGCTGGTCGCGCTCATTACCTTGAGCGTGATCTCACTGTGGTTCGTGATCCTCGCCATCATCGGGTGGCTCGTCCTCGCCGTCACCGTCAGCGAAGGACCGGGCGACGCGGTCAAGAAGGGACAGTCCAGGTGAGCCTGAGCGACGACTACAGCTACAAGATCCAGAGCCTGGACAGCCGCATCGAGGACCTGGAAAACGACCTGGAGTCACTGAAGACAAGCTTCGGCTACATCGACGACCTCGGACACGAACTCCGCAGCATCCGCAGCGCGGTGAGCGACGCGGACGACAAGGCCGACGAAGTCCGCAGCAACCTCGAAGACCTGGACACCGACGCCCGCGGACACATCGCCGACACCGACCGGGCCCTGAAGAAGCTGACCGCGCGCATCCAGCTGATGGAGGCGAACCTGGCGGCCGCGGACAAGATGCCCCGCGCCGACTTCGACTCGTTCCCCGCTTCGTGGCGCGCCCTTGGCGTACTCGCCGGCAAAGCCCGCGCAGCCCGCACCATGCTTCTCACCCACTTCGAGCGGGACAGCAATTCCTCCTCCATCCGCTCCCACCAAGAGGCCGTCGAGCAGCGCGACGAGCAGTACGCGGCCGTCCTGACTGCTGCCGAAACCCTGGCCAGCACAGCGTTCGGCGCACCCCAGCACGCGCAGGCCCGCCAGGCGTTCACCACGGCCCGACGCCAGGCTGACCAGTACGCTCGAACGGCAAGCCATCGTGCCCCCTACGCCCGGCGTGCGCGGGCCGCGCTGGCCCGGGACCGTGAGACGCGGGTGCGCGACGCGGAGCTCCTCACCGAAGGTGTCGAGGCTCAGAAGCAGCTGTACCAGAAACTGCGCAATCGCATCTCGGAGGCGATTCGGGACAGGTCTCTGCTGCCCATGTGGTTCGTGACGGTGTTCGGCCCGGTTGCGCCGACCCGTAAGACAGAGGACTGGCTGGAGGCAGCGACTTCCCTGCTTGCCTACCGCATCACCTACAACATCACCGACCAGGTCCTCGCCCTGGGCGGAGAACCAGACGACGATGATCCCGGGCGTGATCAATGGCGTCAGGAACTGACCGAGGCACTGCGCCACTGGTAACGCCCGGCGAGCGTGCCGTCGCGGCACATTGCCGCGACTGGCCGAGGTGGTTCTGGGCACGCTGAGGCAGGTTCATTCCTCAAGCCGGTGGAGGTTGCGCCGGCGGTGCCGGCCACGGGCGAGGAAATCGCGGTGAGGAGGGCGAACAAGTTGGGGCCGATGCCGGTCAGGGCGACGAGCAGGAAGATCGTGGAGGAGCGCTGGTCGAGCAGCGCCTTGCTCTTGCCGACTTGGTATGTCTGGACCTGAGAGCACCACGATCCTGCCGCTGAAGACGGCAAGGCCCTTTCCCGGGCGGTCCTTGGCGGTGCAGGCGATGCCGGTGTTCTACCGCATCGCGCCACTGCGCGGTGCGGCCCTTCTAACCGCGGGCTTCCGCACTGGCCGTGCCTTGCTGAGCCGGTGCCAGAACTCAACGAAGCACGGTGGGCGGGCAGCCGGTGATGGGGAAGACGTGGCGCGAGCCGCCCGCGGAGCATGGTGCGTGGTCAGAACTCCTCGGGGCGCCAGCCTGTCGCGTACCTCTCGTACAGAGCCAGAGCGGCCGCCAGGTCCTCGTTCAGCTCGACCGTCCCCTCCTGCAGGCACTGCTGCAACAACGCTACGGCCTCGGCCAGATGCGCTTCCCCGCCGTAGACACTCACCAGGGAGTCCCACCTGAGCTGCTTCTCGGTCCGTACGGCCACGCTGCCCATCGTCTGGCTGTGTACCGGCGCCACTCCGCTTTCCAGCAGGCGCGCGACAACGCGGGCATCGAAGGCCGGCTCAAGGACAGGTGGACCGTCTGCTGCTGCCACAAGGACCGTTCGCAGCAGCATCCGCTCGTCGGCAAGGTCCTCGGGCGCAGCCGTGCGGAGCTGGGAGGCAAGTTCTTGCGTGAGCAACCGGGCAGATTCATCCGGAATCAATCCCTGCTTGCCCGGACGGCCCGCGGCGATGTCGAGCAGAAGGACCTTTCCGTACAGGCTTGGGATGCCACTAAAGAGGCTACGGACGGTGTGGTCGGCCACGTCGCCGCTGAGGTTGCGCAGCAGAACACTCACCGGGCTCAGCACCGCCCATTCACCGCTGGGGGAGTACATGCCCGTGGAGCCCAGCCGGACCCGCGGCAGCTGTCGCATCAGCGCCGCGGCCGTCGGCAGCACGCTGCCCTCGGGCGCGTCGAGACAATGGGGGACCAGGCGCTTGAGCGTGTCGTCCAGCAGGACGTCCGGCACCTGCCCCAGTACCTCGTCGAGTGCGCTCTCGTCGCCGATGCAGTCCGCAACCTGGTCGACGTACTCGGCGGGTGCCCGTCCGGCCGGCAGTCGGCGGTGGAGATAGAAGTCGAGCACCGTGCTGCAGGCGACCCGCCGGTCCTGTTCCCAGGTCTGGATCCAGTCAGAGCTGTAGTTCTGGCCGCCGAAAAGCCTTTCGGCGGCAGGGAACAGCAGGCGGATGACCGGCTGGGCGTGGCCGTTCAAGAGGCCGGTGAACTCCTCCACGAACGCCCTCTCTCGCTCTGTCCGGTCCGTGCCGGCCTGGTACCTCGTCTTGGCCGGCGTCAGCAGGTCCGCGGCGGCGGGCAGCATCGCGTGCGCTGCGGGAAAGCGCACGCGTAGGGCTTCAAGTGCCAGAACATCGACCAGATTCACCTCCGTACCCAGGCTGCGCACGGCCAGCGGCACCGATGTCAGGTACCGCTTCACATCCCGGATGGTGGAGAACATCGGGAGGATCAGCTGCACGAGCACGTCCGGCCACCGCGACGCATGCAACGGCCCGGACTGGATCCCGTCGAGCGCCTGGGTCAGTCCTTCGGCGATGACCGGGGAGAGCGCTTGCGAGGGCAGCGGCGGCACCTCTACCGACATCTTCACGATCTTCTCCAGGTACGCGGACCCTTTGACCGCCTCATCCGTCAACGCCGTCTCTACCACCTCGCGGTCGAAGCACAGGACGTAGACGATGTTCGGGAACGAGCCGGTCAGGCGCACCAGGCGGAAGAGGTCCCGGATCTCCTGCTGCGACAGCCGGTCAATGTCATCGATGAACACCACGATCCGTCCCGGCAGTTTGCCCAAGAGCTCGGTGAGCTCCGCTCGTTGTTCATGGATGGTCTCCGGTCCCTCACCTAGAAGCCTCGACGTTCCCGCGGCGACAGCGCTCGCACCCTCCAAGACGACACCGGCCCCGGGGACGAACTTCAGCGGCGACAGGGCGGCCGAGTACTTGCCCAGCCGCTCGGCGACGGTCCGGCCCGCGCCCTTGAGCTTGTCCTTCAGCCGGCGCCCGTCCCGCAGCTGCCCGGCAAGTTCGTCGAAGAAGAACCGCATGAGCTGGTCGGTGCCGGAGAAGAACCACGGGTTGAACTCGACGACTTGCACATCATGGACCCGGTCGAGGGCTCTGCAGGTGAGATTCGCCAGCGACGTCTTGCCTGACCCCCACTTCCCCGTCACAGCGACAACTGCGCCGTGCTTCGCGGACGTTCGACAAATTTCCACTGCGAACGCGTCAGCAAGTTCCGTCCGCTGCAGCAGGTCCTGGCTGGCGTCATCGATCGGGTCGTCTCCGTTGAGGAGACTGCCGATATTGATCGGCGCGTTGTCCGTCATGCCCCACCCATCCTTGGCCTCGAAGCAAGCGAGCGTAACGCCGCCCTGTGACAGTGAGGCGGCGACCGGCAGGCCAGCCGTGCAGGCGTCATCGGGGTGCGATCGGCCGGTCTGAGCCTTCCGCCTCTGCGAGGTGATCCCCGCATGGATCGCTGGGTTCGCGGTGGGGCCGAAAAGCGCGACCGGCACCGCTGCCTTCGACGAGGGCTCGCCCGTGGCGCCGGGTAGTCATTCAGGGTGGAGGATTTGGGTGAGCGTAGAACCCATGTCGGTGAGACCTCGTAGGCTTGAGGGCTCCGCCGTCTGGGCGGATTCGTCCGTAAGGGGTGCGGGTGCCGGCTCTTCCTCCTCCCAGTGCCACGGGTGTGCGCGTGGCTGGGGACACCTACCAGTGGCTGTACGTGTGGGAGGGGTGCGTCCAGGCCTACAAGGACGCGCTCGACGGTGTCCGGGGCGCGGTGGTGGCGGTCGGTGCTGAGGTCACGGGGGCCGGCAACCTGGACGACGTCGTCTACTACTACGCGGATGGGAAACCGACCCGCTACGCGCAGGTTAAGTACGCGGCCGACGCGTCGACCGCGGTGGGGGAGGAGTACCTGTTCAAACCGAGCGCCGACGGCGGACCGTCGATCCTGCAAAAGATCACCAGCTCCTGGCAGACCCTGACCCGGAACGGGGAGCAGGTCCAACTGGCCCTGCTGACCAATCGGTCGCCGGATCCCGCGGACGTCCTGTTCAAAGGCCGGGACACGCGAACCGGTCTGCTGCGGCCCCGGGCAGACCGGCAGGGACCCCGCTCAGAGCGGGGACAGGCGCGCGCCCGCTGGGCCGCTCACGCCGGGCTCGATGAGGCCCAACTCCTCGAACTCCTGGATGTGTTGGAGTTCCATCTGGGGCGCGACGAGCCCCTCCAGCGCAAGCTCGTCTCCCGCCTGATGCAAGCCGCCAGCCTGCAGCACGACGAACAGGCGATCATGACCGGCATCCAGTGGGTCACCCAGCAGGTCATTGGCGGCAAGCGCGAGCTGTCCCTCACCGACATCCGCGCGGCGGTCAGTGAACTCGGTCTGCTGGCCAGTCGCTCGGCCGGGCCCCACACCCCCCGGCGCGGCGAGGTGCTGGTCGCAAGGCCCCGCCCGGTCACCGCCTGGCAGCCGGACCGCTTGGGCGTACACCGGGCCGTCCAGGAGCACGACGGCATGAAGCTGCCCCCTTACATCGACCGGGACCACGATGGCGAACTGCGACGCCACTTGCACATGGTGGCCAGCGCGGGCGCAGGCATGGTCGTCGTGCGCGGGGACTCCTGCACCGGCAAGACCCGCTCGGCCTGGGAAGCAGTCACGGCCTGCGTGCCCGACTGGCAGCTGCTGTACCCGAAGTCCGCCGCCGGACTGCGCTCGTGCCTGCAGACCAACGTGCTTGCCTCTCCCACGGTGATCTGGCTGGACAACGCCCACCATCTGTTCGCCGAGGCGGACGGCAACCGCGCTGCCGCAGACCTGCTCGCACTGCTGGAACAGCCGCCCGCCCCGGTCATCGTCCTGGCCACCATGTGGCCCACCCCTCTCGACGCGCCCGGAACCAACCCCAAGAAGAAGGGCCGGACCCGGCACATTCAATCCCTGCTCGATCTGGCCCGCACCGTCCACCAGCCCAGCGCTTTCGACACCCCTGGGCTCAACCGGTTCGAGAACCAGGCCCGCAGCGACGGCCAGTGGACCCAGGCAGCCGCCCAGGCCCGCGCGAACGGTGAACTGTGCCAGCGCCTGGCGGCCGCCCCCGAACTCCTGGACCGCTACCGCCATGCCGACCACCCACCCGGCAAGGCCGTGGTGACCGCAGCCGTCGAAGCCCGCCGCCTGGGCGTACGCGGACCGCTTCCCCTGGCCTTCCTCGAGCACGCCGCCCTCGGCTACCTCAGTCTCGACCAGCGCCTCAAGCTGGACCGGCAGACCTGGTTCACCGACGCCCTCACCTGGGCGCGAACCCCGGTCAAAGACGTCGTCTCATGCCTGCAGGGCGTTCTCGCGCCTGACGGGATTGGCGAGGCGGCGGACCTGGTCGACCTCAGCGACATCATCGAGCAGCAGATCGCCCCCGAGCGCTGGGGCATAAAGCCCCCGGCCGCACTCTGGCAGGCCGCCCAGTCGGACCTGACCGACGGCAGCGACCTGGAAACCCTCGCCCTGCAGGCATTCGCCTTCGCCCGCTTCCGCATCGCCCGGGACCTGTACGTCGCCGCCCTCGACCGCGGAACCTCCTCCGCCTTCGAAGGCCTGTGCTTCTCCTATACCGAGACCCACCGCCTCCGCACCAGCCAAGGCCTGAAGGAGCTGTGCGACCAGGTCGACCGACTCTGCGACGGCGGCGCCGGCCTCGCAGACCTTGGCACCGCCCTCATGCAACTCGCCTTCGCCGACGAAACCGTCGAGCACGCCGACACCCTCCAACCGCTCACCGAAGAACTACTGACCCGGGCCTGCTGCGAAGGCAACCGAGACGCCCACCTGGCACTGGAGCACTTCCTGCACGCCCAAGGCCGCCACCGCGACGCCGAAGCTCTCACTCCACCGCCCGAGCCCCCGGCACCGCACAACCCCGCCCAGCTCCTGCACGATGCTGCCGCAGGCGACGCGACCTCCCTGGAACGACTGCGGAAGGTTGCAGGCAGACGGAACGAGACCTTCCATCAGATCGCGGCCGCCGCCTTCACCGCCAGTCCCGCATCGTGGAGTTGGCCCACCAAACTCGCCCGCGCAGGCGCCGCCGAACTGGTCGAACCGCTGCTGCGCGCTGCCACCGACAGCGGCGACCGGCAGGCCCGGCAACGGCTGGTGAGCCTCCTCGACGAGCAGGAACGCACCCATGAGGCTGAGGCCGTGCTCCGTGCCGTCTCCGCCACCGACATGTACGCCCTCAGCACTCTGTTTCACCGGCTGTGGCCCCACCGGCCCCGGGCCGCCCGAGAGGTCCTCACCGAGGCCGCGCAGGCGGGCCACATCCTGAACGTCCTCACTGTGCTTCGGCCCCTGACCTACGGCGGACGTCTTCCCCACGATCGCCGCTTCGCTATCACCGCCATCCGCGTGCTGGCCCGCCTGGGCTACGAGCCCGCCCAGGTCCAGCTCGCCCGAACCCTGCTGGCCGAGGCGCACGAACTCGAATGGGAGAAGACACCACACCACGACCTCATGGCCCGCAAACGCGACGAGGCGCACCGACTGCTGCGGCAAGCAGCCCCAGGTCACCGTGAAGCCCGTAGCCTCCTAGGCCGACTGGCCGAGCAGGAGGACAACTACACGGAGGCCGCCGACTGGTACCGCCAGGCCATCGATGCTGGCGACTACGAGATGTTCCCCTCCCTTCTGCAAGCACTGCGCCACGGAACACCGCCGAACGAGGACGAGGTTCTCTACGGCCTTGACGCCGACGGCAGCCGGCTCCCCCCGTGGTGATGTCGCGGGCCTTTTCGTCCCGGCAACCTCACCGGTGCAACGGCGACATGTTCTCCGGCCCTGTCTGCGATCGACTGGGTGAACCTTCACGGTGTCGGTGACCTTGTTGCCCGGAGCGGACTGGCGGGCGTTGCTCCGGCCGTCCGCGATGAACTCGTCCGCAACGGAATCACCGACGGCTCTGCGCACCTTCCTGCAATGCGCAGGCTGTGCGGATCGTGAGCCGCCAGGCCACGTTACGCCCTCTCTCCGATCCCCTCTTGCTCATCTCTTCGCACCTTCATGCGCGGCCGCAGGTTCACGGGGTGCTCCACTCGCGCAGTGCCTTGAAAACGGAGTCGCTGTCGAACTCGTGGCCTCGATCCAGGCTCTTGAGGAGAGCTGTGGAACTCGTCATGCGGTCGGGGTAGTACAGCTCTGGTGCCAGGCATGTGGGGCAGTCGCTCAGGAGGCAGAACGGCGAGAGGGGGAGGGGTTTGTCGTTGGGGGGGATGAGGTAGAGCCGGTCGTCTGCCAGAGGGTGTGCTGTGTCGAAGGAGACCGTTGCGAAGTCGGGGTGGTCGCCCATCAGGGCCAGGCCTGATACGCGGAATTTCCCGGCGTCAGGCATCCATTGGAGCCGGTCGGTGTGCACCCATCGGGTGTGGGCGAGGAATGCGCATCCCGACAGGCTGCTGAGCATCAGCGGTTCGATGCGCCCAAGGCTCTTCTCCAGCTCGGCCCGTGTCCGGGGGCCTGCGCCGTGCCGGATCTTGTTGCGGAGCACGACCAGTTGGTCGAGATCGGCGACCAGGCCTTTCCCGCCCTTCCTACGAGCTGTTGCCTCGACGAGGCCGGCGGCGGGGTCACCGTGCTGGCGTGCGTCTTCGGCCACGGCCTTGACCACCCCTACCCAGTGGCCGAGGGAGACACCGCCCCGCTCAACGGACTGGCTCCACTGGGCGATGGCCGGCAGATCCTGACGGCCGCGGTCGGTAGCCAGAGCAAGAGCCATGATGCCCAGAGAAAGGATCAAGGACTCGGCGCACTGGATGGCTGCCTCGTGCTTTTCCGCCAGGGACAGGGAGTGCCGGAACTTGCGGACCGCGCGCGCTACGGCGTAGGGGTACGAATCCTGGAACAACTTGTAGGGCTCGTTGTGCCGGCGCAGGTTCTGCGCGGTCAAGGAGCTGATTGCGGCGGCGTCATCCAGCCGCCCGCGCCGGGCCGAACCGGTTCCGCTTTCGAAAATCCGCATCCGTCTCCGGTGGAGGTCGTCCTGGATGCGTGCGGCTTCCCGTTCTCCTTCGTCGAGCATGGCGAGGGAGGCGCGGATTTCCGACAGGCTGCCGTCACACCGGGGGATCCAGATGTCGGCCATCTCGCGGGCCTTGATGCGCGGGATGACTCCGTACTTCGGCAGCTGCTGCTCAGCCAGAGCGCTGGACAGGTAGGCGATCACGTACTCGTGGGGCAGAAGCTCCTCGGTGAGCCGGATGACGATCAGACCCTGGCCGGGCTGCACGCCGTCGTATTGGCTCGGCACACACGTCCAGTGGCGGGTACCGGCGAGATCCCGTCCGATGATGTCGCCCTGCCGCAACTGGCGGCGGGGTTCGCGCTGGTCTGCGCGCAGGGGCAGGTCTGCCACGTCCGGCAGCGTGCTGGTCAGCAGGCTGGGTGTCAGGACTCGCCGTCGCCCGTCCGTGTCCGTCGCATCCGGTTCTTCGTCCAGATCGGCTTTGCGCACGGACCCGGGAAAGATTTCAGCGAAGTCCCCCAGACGGATGCCTTCCTGCGCGGCCCGCTGCATCTCATGGATCTGACGGAATCGTCCCAACGACAGGTTGTAGTCCTCCGCGGCGATGTCCGCGCTGGTCACGCAGAAGCTTTGCTCGGACCGGGCACGCCGGCGCTCGCTGCTGTGCCGCAGCCGCCAACGCCGCATGAAATCCGGGAGGTTGTTGCGCGTATGATCGACGGCATCCAGAACACTGTCGGGAGCCACCCCGAGCTTGTCCTGCGCCAGCAGTGGCTCACGCCGGTCGTCCAGGCTGAAGCCGTCCGCCGTGAGGTCGTAGAACCACACGCTGTCTGTCCGTCCGGCACCCTTGGTGAAGAACAGGATCGCCGTCGACACCCCCGCATACGGCTTGAAGGTGCCGCCGGGCAGCTGCACCACAGCCTCCAGCCCATGCACGTCCACCAGCAGGCGCCGAAGTTCGATGTGCGCGGAACTCGAGCTGAACAGCAGACCGGCGGGGACGATCACGGCCGCGCGTCCCTTCGGCTTCAACAGCTCCAGAATCATGGCGAGATGAAGGAGCTCGGCCTTCTTCGTACGCACCATTGCGAGCAACTCGGGTGCGACGGCCTCGTAGTCGACACTGCCCGCGAACGGGGGATGGGCGAGGACGACTGAGTAGCGCTCACGTTCTGTCCCGGCGCCCTCCGCCAGATTGTCCCGGTAGCGCAGATCAGCACCCTCGTAGCCCTGAAGAGCCAGCCGCATGCTGCTCAATCGCAGCATGGTCGTGTCGAAGTCAAACCCGTGGATCCTGCCGCTCACCTCCGTCACGCTCTGCTGCGCGGTGTCCGGGCGGGACCGGTGGACGAACTGAGCCGCAGCAGCGAGGAGACCGCCCATGCCGCAGGTTGGATCGCACACCTCGTCGTCAGCTCCGGGCTCCGCCATCGCTGCCATCAGAGCAGCCAGATGAGGAGGCGTACGGAAGGCACCATAGGGACCGGCCGTGGCGACTCGGGCGAGTAGTTGTTCATACAGAGCGCCCGCGTCGGCATCCCCAGCCGAGAGCGCCTCTTCCAGCAGGCCCACAACCCTGGCGAGGAGACTGGGAGTCGGGATCGTGAAACGAGCATTTGTGACGAGCTGCGAATAGCCCACCCCGGCGAAAGTGCGGCGACGCAGCCATGGAAACACCTCGTCGGTCATCGACGTATACATGCGTTGAGGCGTCAGGCGGATGAGATGGCACCAGCGCAGATGCTGCTCGTCCTGAGTGAAGACAGGCTCCCTCTCCAGTGCTTCCTGCGGAACCGCCTCCTGGTCCCAGCGTTCCTGAATGCCGTCCAGCTCACGGAGATATAGGAGGTGGGATATCTGCTCCACGATTTCCAACGGATTGGCGATTCCCGCTGCCCAGAAGGCGTCGAAGAGCCGGGTGGTGGTGCGCATGAGACCGTCGTTCATCACGTACCGGAGACTATCCGTGCCGTCCACAGCCCGGTGATGTATCCCGGCAAACCCGCGGACGCCTGCGCCACGAACGCTCCGCCAGAGGGTGTGCTGACCATGCGGGTCTCGCCCTGTCCGCAGCGGCGCCGGAACACGAGCGTGCCGGAACTCGTGCCTTCACCAGAGGCGTTGCTGCCCAAGCGGTTGGGCCCGCCCCGTGGGCAGGCGATCGGCGGCGACAGCGTCACCAGCGGGCGATTGCCGTTCCTACGACGGCTCTTCCTTCAGCGGCCAGCTGAGAGTCGCCAGTCCTGCCGGACCGCCGATGTGCACGTACTGCGTGCGGCCGGGGGTGTGCACGATGTTGGTGACCGGTGCCGCGGTGAGCAGAGAATGCATGAGACGCCCGGTCAGAGGCTCCCACAGCCGCATGCCGGTGCCGTTCCCGGCTGCCAGCAGACAGGTTCCGGGGACATGGGGGAGCGGGGTCATGACAGCGGTGTACGGGGTGTCCATCCGGCTGATCGGGCTCCATTCTCGAGGGTCCCAGATCACGATCTCGTGGGGCGTGGCGATAGCCACAGCGACACGGCCATCGGGTAGAGGGACGAGAGACAGCGAAGTAACTACGGGGCGGTGGGGCAGCGTGCTGTCCTCGACGAGTTCGCCACTGGCCACATCCCACACCAACAGCCGGGAGCGCGCCGCCCCCATCACCAGGCAGCGGCCGGTGGGAGAGGGCAGCGCCAGCAGCGCGGTGATGCGCTGCCCGCCGTCGGGTAGTCCTGCCACCTCGCCGGTGCCGGCATCGACGACGACTGCTCCGCTGTTGCCAGCCACCACGACAGCGATCCGGTCGTCCGGAAGCCGCACGGCGCAGCAGCGGTTCTCCTCGAACGAGCCGCTCGCGATCGGCTTGGTGGCATCACGCCCGACGCGCCACAGATGAATGGCCTTTTTGTCGCCCACCACTACGGCGGTCTCGTCGCCCGGGCTGGGTACTGCCTCCAGGAACGTCACGGGCTCGGGGTGCTCGTAGTACTCCAGGCATTGACCGGTCGTAGCCTCGAGGATCTCCACGATGCAGGCAGTGGGGACGGCGAGCCGCTGTGCGCCGTCGGCCGGTGGCAGCGCGGTCATCATGCGTGCTCTGGCCAAGGCACGCGGCGGCTCGTTCACCGCAGTCCGCCGACTGGGAAACGTGCTCCGTCCGGCCCGGTGCAGCAGGATGCCCTCGTCGCCGCTTACCGCAAGCTTCCACTTTTCGTCCCGGTCGGAGACGGCGGCGAACATCGCTCGTGGCTGCGCAGGATACGCTCCCACCCGCCGCGCCTCGGGCCGGGACACGTCCCATACTTCGATGGACTCGTCCGTGACGACGCCCGCCAGGCGGGCACCGTCTGCAGCGGTCACGCTCACCATGCGCCGGGCCGCATCGGGCGGCCAGCCCGTCTCTTCGCCGCTCCGGAAGACAGTGGGGAAGATGCCGTCCCGGAAGGGGTCGAACAGCATCACCGGCTGGTCCTGGCCGAGTACTGCCAGCAGATCGCCTCCGGACGGACCCCGTACAGCTGCGATGGACAGGTTCGTGGAGAACGGCACATCCAAGGGCAGCACGTCCTGCGTCAGGGGATCGAACAGCACCCACCCGGCGCGATACAGCTTGAGGAGGTGATAGCCCCGGCCTTCCGGGGCACGGACCCAGGTCAGCCGCTCCGGGAGGCGGGCACCGTCGGGCAGGCGTACCGGGCGGACCGTATCTTCCGAGGGCTGCCACAAGAGCAGTTCGTTCCGCCCGCTGGCCACCACCATCGTCCAGCGGGCGTCACCATCGCCTGCCACGGTCACCATGCGCACGCTGTTCCGTTCCAAGGTCGCCAACTGGCGGCCCGAGAGCGGATCGAACACCGCTACGCTGCGAGGGCCGGCCGCCACGAGAAAGGGACGTCCGCTGGTGCCCATCGCGATGGTCAGAGCATGTGCCACACCTGTATCGATGTGGGTGAGCTGCTGGCCTGTCGCGCTGTCCCAGACGCCGATGCCGCTGCGGGTGCTGGCGGCGAGCAACTGCCGACCGTCCAGCGTCCTGAACGCGCGCAGAGCGTGCACCCGGCCGGAGGGAGAGGCCACCACATTGGCGCGCCCCTGCCAGCGCCCCCACTGCGTGTCCAGGGCCGCACCGACGGTGCGGGCGGAAGAAGAAGGCGACGGCACCGAGCTGTTGTTCCAGGCCGGCGCGTCGTTCGCCGCCAGATGGAAGGCGATGCTGCTCAGGCGGGACGGGGCATCGACGGATGCGTCCAGGTAGGGCTCGATGAGCCCGGCCGCTGTGAGAACCCTGCGCTGGGTGTGGCCCACCGGCAGCGGTAGGCCCAGCCGTCCGCGCAGCGACCCCGAGCTCTCCCAGACCGCCAGCTCGACCGGCATGATCGAATCGTCCAGTAGGTGGCCCTGCTCGGCGTGATCCACGGTGTGGCGGCGTACATAGGGGTGCGGCGCCAGACGGCCGCCCTGCCGGGCCAGCAGGGCGCACGCCCGGGCGATGGCACGGTGGACCTTCCGCACGGGCTGCACGACCGTCATCTCGGCAGCCCGCTCTTCGGAAAAGCCTGCGAGCGGATCCACAATCAGCGAGCCGGGCTCGGCCAAGAGCACCTCGGCCACCCGCTGATGGGCAGGCCGGTAGGTGACCCGGCCGTCCTCCTCCCCGGAGGCGAGGTAACCGACCAGGCGGCTGTGCCGCACTATACGGATCACCGCATCGATTTCAACGGCAGCCGGTGCCCCCGGACCGAAGGTCGCCGCGGCCACTGCCGGCCACACTTCCGCCCACGGCAGACCGGAGCCCTGTGCGAAGGCGGTGGCCCGCAGCACCGCGAGCAGCATCCGCAGGTCGATGTCCCGGTCCTCGGCCACCTGCCGCAGGTCGCTGGCGAGCAGTGCTGTCGTCCCTGCCAGCAACCGGCTGCGCCACAGGGGATCTTGCACGTCCTGCCGGCAGGCCGCGGACCGCAACTGGGCGGCGGCCAGCCGGGCGTCGAGGAACGACGGCGTCACTGCCTGCGCGATCACAGCGGCCGCCTCGGCGGCCGCTGTGCCGTGGCCGGCGTACGGGCTGTCCTGATGCGCCTGCAGCACCATCTGTACGTACGCGGTGATGTCCTCGGCGGTCTGCGCGCCGTCCGTGCGCAGCAGTCGAACCGGCACCGTGTCCTCGCCCATCCCCGCCTGCAGTGCGGTGTGCAGGAAACCCAGCAGCTGATCGGCCGCCGCATCCTGCAGCCTGTCCTCCCTAACGTCCTGGGCCGAACTGCGCATGCCTAGCACCAGACGCACTGTCGGCTGCCCGTCCGCAGTACGCAGTTGGGCCAGAGGCGTGATCACGTCGGACAGGCAGGCGGTGGGCTCCTGAGCCTCGTCCAGTCCGTCGATCACGAGCGTCACCGGACCCATTCCGCTCGCACCGGCGAATTGGAGGCGGTCCAGCACTGCCTGCAGGGGAGGTTCGCCCTCTGCAGCGTGGGCACCGATGGCGGTCAGCAGATCCTCGATCAACGCCAGAGACGACTTCCCTCGCGCGAGTACGGCTGCCTCCACGGCGCCCGTATCGGGGCGCAGTCGTGCGGGAATTGTTGCAACGATGTCCGAGAACCGGGAGTGGGTAACGAACCAGGGATCGCTCAGGGTGACCAGTCGGGCGAGCAGCGCCGACTTGCCTGAGCCGGCCGCCCCGGTCACCACCAGCACGCCGGCCCCGGCGTGGACGAACTCCACCAACGCCTGCATCAGCGTCTGGCGGCCGCTGAAGTACCAGCCCGGGTCGTTGTCGCCGGTGCGGCCCGAGGCGCGGGCCAGCCAGTACTGCTCCAGGGCGAATGCCGACAGCGAGACTGGCTGCCGGGAGGCATCGACGATCTGTTCCTGCGGCTGGTAGTGCGGGTTGGGCAGGCACAGACTCGGCTCGCCGCGGCGGGAATCGGGCCACACCCACAGCGCCTGCAACAGGTCGGGATGGCCCTCCTCCACCGTCTTGAGGAGCTTCTCCCATTCCTCGAACGACAGATGCGGGGCGGTGAAGCCAGCCGACTCGTCCCGGGCCTTGTCCAGCGCCAGCCTCAACAGCCGTGTGAACTCGCCCCGGTACGGCTCCTTCTCGAAGTGACCACTGGTGATCACAGCGAGGGTCTTCAGTCTGCGCCGCTGCTCACCCAACTCCTCGAACAGCACACCCAGTTCAGTCTTGAGGCTTCCGGCGAAGCACGAGTCGACGAGCACCAGCACGTGCTCCGCCTCGCTGTCCATGACTTGAGTGATCAACTCGCTGGTGGGGAACGCGGTACCCAGCAGCCGGTCCTGCTCCGTGGAGCCGAAGGTCAAGTAGTGGCGGCGGGACTGGCCCCGCAGGCCGTGCCCGGTGATGTAGACCACCAGCGCCTCGTCCCACGCTGCCCGGGTCAGCGCCTGATCGGCCATGAAGACACGCAGATCCTCCGGCTGCGTCAGATCCTTGGGCCGGGCGACCTCGAACCGCCGGTCCTCGTCCATCGCGGGACCGGCCAGCCAGTCGGTGATCGTCGCCACCTGCTCCCGGATCCCTGCGGTGAACTCGTCATCGCCGGTGAAGTACTCATCGACCGCGACGACCACCAGCCGCCGCGGCCCCAGCGTCACTCGGTTCAACCCACGCCCCCTCAGCACGCGTTGCCGAGCACTCTAACCACCGGAAGGGCCCCGGCCGATGAGGCGCTGTCTCCGTCCAGGGCCGGATACGATCCCAGCAGTCACAATGGCCCCGCCTCCGGCGGGGAACACGTCCGGGGGAAGGGGCAGCGTGCACATTGTTGGAATCCACGGCATCTGGCAGGGCAATACCAACGCCGTGAAACTCTCGGCCGACTGGGCCGGCGCCTTAACCAAAGGCCTGCGCCGCTACCAGGGTCCCGACTGCCCCGTTCCGCCGCTGCACGTGGCCTACTACGGAGACCTCTTCCGCACCCCGAGTCAACGCCTGGGCGCGCGCGAGGACGCCCCCCTCGTCGACGACACCGAACCCTTCACCGACCAGGAGGAGGCGTTCATCCTAGACACTCTCGCCCTATACACACCGCCCGGACTGGATCCTGAACAGCTCGAGACCGAAACCCTCGGCCTGGGCGTCCCCTACATCCCCCGCCCCGTCGCCCAGGCACTGGCTGCCGCCGACCACAAGATCGGCCGTGACATGGGCCGGCGCCTGCTGCGCTTCGTCCGCCAGGTCTACCGCTACCTGCACCACGACATCGGTGAACGCATTCGCGCCGAAGTCCGGACCGAACTACACCGCCCTGGACCCCGTCTCGTCATCGCCCACTCCCTGGGCAGCATCATCGCCTTCGACATGCTCACCCGCGCCGACACCGGACCCGGGCCCGACGGCCTGACCGCCCTCGTCACCTGCGGATCCCCCCTCGCCTGGCCCACCGTCCGCCATTCCCTGGGCCAGGACGGCCCCCTCCAACTGCCCGACGGCATCAGATGGATGAACCTCCACGCCGCCGGCGACATCGTCGCCCAGAGCGGACTGGCAGCCGTCGCTCCAGCCGTCCGCGACGAACTCGTCCACAACGGCATCGCCGAGCCGCACGCGGCCCTGCGTTACCTGGACAAGCAGCCGCTCGCTGACCTCATCGTGAAAACCGGCACCCCGTGAGCCCAAGGCGCCGCCCCCGCAAGACCACATGACAAACCTGGTGACGCGGCACTGCTGACCTTTCGGACTGGCTTCGCCCGCCGCGTCGATGCCGCCGGCGCAGACGTCACCGCTGCCGTCCACCAATGGCTGGTCGGTCCGAAACCGCGACTCTCTCGTCCTCCGGACAGCACCCACGACGACGCTGGGTACCCCGAACCGTAAGGGCTTGTGGCTATCGGGCCTTTAGCGCCCTGCAGTCAACGATCGCGGAGCCTGGAGAAGCGTTGCAAAATAGGCGCGGGGCCGTTCCCACTGTGCTGCCTCGGCCGCCCTCAGCCCGCCGGGGTCTGCGCCTGGCTTTCAGCGTTTGCCTCGCCAAGACCGGCTACCTGCAGCTGTGGCGCGGGGCTGCCCTGTCGACATGCAACGCAGGGCCCGTCCCTGGGCTTCGGGCGACGTTCGGCGTTGTGGTCAGGTGTCTGTCGTGGGCTTGAATAGGCGTACGTTCCTGGCAGTGAGCCGGGACTCAACTCACCTACATGGGGAATTGGTTAGGCCCCGCTTCTGGCTGCCGCGATGTCACGCCGGGTGGCAGCCAGCTGGCGGGGTTGAGTGGCATCTGCGCGTTGGCGGATGCCGCAGCCGCAGGCTGGGCCAGCGACCATCGGCGGATGCGCACACGTCGTTCAGGATCGGCTGACCACGAGATCATTCAAGGTGAGCTTGACGCGGCGCCGGTTGGCGTCGAAGCCGTACATGGCAGTGGGCCGGTTCAACGGGTCGGATTTCGAGTAGTAGCGGAACTGCAGTACCTGGCCACACATCGGTCCTACGTCCGCCATCAGGCCATCCTGGCATGTGGCCAACACAGTGATGCCGTGTTCCAGCGCGGCGTCCCGCAGCGCGGCGATCACTTCACGACGGTGCTCCGCGCCGAGTGAGTCACCGAGTTCGTCGAGGATGAGGACGCGGCCCCGCGCGTCGGGTGCGGCCAGCAAGGCGGCCAGGACGAGATGGATGGAGAACAGCTTCTCCTGGGCGGTGTTGGTGGGCGCATCGTAGGCCAGCAAGGAGCCGCCGGGGTTGCGCTGCCACCGGGGCACGACATGGCAGATCCACTGGCCCTCGGCGCTCTCCGGCGCGCTTACGTTGTAGACCAGGTCGGCGGCGTACCCCTCTTTCCTGTGCAGCAGATTGAGCTGGTTGCTGATGCGCTCCAGCGCACTGTGCACGCGTTCCTTGATGGACTCCTGGGTTTCTTCGAGGGCCTGGCGTGACTCCTCGACGAGGTCGTGGAGGTAGCTCTGTTCGTCCTCCCGCTCCCGCCTTTTCACCTCCACCTGCTCCCGAGCTCCTGCGTCCCGCTCCTCGTACTCATCCAGCCACGTCTTCAGCGCGGTCAGCGAGCCACGGAAGATGGTGTCGTGCGGATCGTGGGTGTGCGCCTCGTGATGGTGCAGGGCGTCGGCGATCTCCACGGTGGCCACACCGGTGGTTGCAGTGTCTGCGGCGAGCCTCGTCAGCGCCGCCGTCAGCCGGGACCGGCTCTCGCTGCGAAGATCCGCACAGGTACGGACCTCGGGCGGGTGCTCAGTGTCCCGCGGTACGACAGCGTAGGAGCTGATGCCGTCGGCCGGCTCCGCGCCGGGCTCATCCTCGGGCAGGTAGCTCCAGTTGAGCTCCTCCAAAGCCTCCTCTTCAGAGCCCGTCCAGATCATCCGTGCCCGGTCGGCGCTTGGCCCCTTGCGGAGCTCCTCCAGCTTCTCCTTCCTCCGCGTCGCCTGCGCCCTGTCGTCCTTCAGCTTCCGCAGTTCGCCCTCGAGCTTGTCAGCGCGCTCCTTCGCGGTGAGAAACGCCGTCTGGGCCTCATGCGCCGTCTCGCTTGCCTCTTTGGCCAACGTGCGCAGCCCGGGCAGCGCGGCAACGCACTGGGCGTGTGTGTCCTCGAGGTCGCGGATCTTGGGAACGAGCTGCTGTACGAGCTCTTGGGCCTCGGCCCGTTTGATGTCCTGGCGAAGTTCGGCGATCCGGCGGCGGTGCAGGCCGGCTGCGGTCTCCAGCGCAGCGCACTGGGTTCGGGCCTGATCCCGCTGCCCTTCGAGGTGGGCACAGATGTCCTCCTGGCCGGCGATCGGCTTCTCGAAGCCTCCGATGACTCGGACCCCCAGCCCGGACAGCCAGGCATGCGGAGGAACCGTCACCTCGGTGGCATCGGCCAGGGCATGCAGGAACGGCACCGTCAGGGGATCGGCGTCCACGATTCCCTCGGGCAAGCCATCCGGGGCGCCGGAACCTGCCGCCTCCGGTTCGCTCGACGGCCCGCAGATGAGGATGGTCCCGGGCAGAGTGCTCACCGCACGGGTGGCATCCTCCAGGGCATCGGAGGCGATACACACCGCCTCCCTCCACGGCGCCAGGCGGGCCTCCCACTGGGGCCGTGCCTCAGGACGGACGCGAGTGGTGGCCATCAGCCCCACCCTCCGGTGGGACGTTGCCCCCTCCAGGGCCCGCAACGCCGCCCCCGCCTGGCCGGTGCGCCCCTCCCGGGCCTCGGCGAGCTCTTCCTCCAGCGCCCCGACACGTTCCTCGGCCAGCAGGAGTTCCGCCTTCACCTTGAGCTGACGTGCCTCTTGGTCGCTGACATGCTCGGCGAGCTCGGTGAGGGAGGGACCGACGTAGTCTTCGGCCTGCTGCCGCGCCTGGCGGTGATCCTTTTGCGCCCGTTTCAAGTCGCCTCGAAGCAGTCCCAGCTTCTCGCTGGCCTCCTCCACCTCTCGCTGACGCTCTTCGCTGCGCAGCTGTGCGGAACGGGCTGATTGCCGGAGCTGGCCGATGTCGCGGGCTTTGGTGAGCTGGCCCTGCACTGCGTCATGCTGCGCAGCCAGAACTGCCAGATCATCCTCGACACGGGCGAGGCTGCTGCCGATCCGGCGCTCGTAGACGACGGCATCAAGGGCGGCGCGTGCCGATGCCAGGCGCCAGAAGCGGTGAGCCCGGCCGGCCTCCACCCGTGCCCGCTGTCGGGTTTCGACGGAGTGAAGGATGATTTCCTCTTCGTGCCAGGACTTCTCGGCATCGGCCAGTTTGTCGGCCAGGTTCTTCTGCGTCCTAGCCAGATCCTTACGGGCCTGTACGTCCGTGGCGAGCATGCCGGCCTTGCCGGTGAGATCGAGCAGCGCCTCCCCGATCTGCACGGGCGTGAAGGTGCCCGCATCCAGCTTCAGCAAAGAGGGCCGCGACCGCATGCCGCCGCGGCTGATGATGTAGGCCAGCAGGCGCGGGGCGCGGCCGTAGAGGACCTCCGCGTAGTCCGTGGCCCCCAGGGGTTTACCACCGAGCGCGCGGAAGAACCCCGGAGCCAGCTCGTGCTGGCTGCGATCGTCTCCGCCGAGCAGAAGGTGCACCCCTACCTTGTGCCGTACCTCGATGTGCGGTGACTTGGCCGATACCTGCAGCCACACGGTGTGCGCGCTGCCCAACGGATCCTCGGGTTCGGCGAAGACGCCCACCACATAGCCGATCGAGGCGGCCTCGTTCACCTCTGGCGATGCGCCAGCGGTGACGGGCTCGAACAGCAGCTTGGGTGCGTGCACGGAGCCACCGCCCGTCATGCGCCATTCCGGGTCTCCCAGCAAGAGGGCCAGGGCAGACAAAAAGCTGGTCTTTCCCGACTCATTGGAGTCCTTCGGCCCCCGCCCGGTCACCGCGACGAATGTGCCGGGGACGATCGCCACCGGGTGGGAGGTCAAACGGGCAATGGAGAACGTCTGGACAGCAACCAGCTGACGGGTGCCGATCACTCCCCGCTTGCCACGTGCACTATGGATCTGCTGACTCACATGCGGTCCGTCTCTGTCAGGATCTCAGGTAACTCGCCTCGAGGCGTGGGAACTTCGAGGCCGCGCCGCCGACGGATGGCGGCGGCCAGCTGCCCACCGGGCCGACCGACCAGAATCAGGTCCTCCCAGAGCAGGTTGCTGCGGGCCTCGCTCATGCGCTCCAGGGCGGGACCGGGCAGATAACGGCCCGTGGTGGTCTCCGCGACCATGCCCGCCGCTCGCAGCCTGCGCAGAGCCGTCCTCATCGCGGCCTTGGAGATCCGCCGGTTGGAGGCGAGCTCCGCCAGGGTGACGGTGTGGGCTTCCCCCGTCCAACGGCTGTGCCGGTGCCGCCCCCGAGCTCTTGGAATCGCCACCGTGTGCAAGAGGACCAGAGCCAGCACGGCCCGGTCCACCGCGGCGAGGGTCCCGACCTCCTCGGCCACCAGGGCATCGGCGAGCGGGTCACAAAATCCGGTGACCCAGTTGCCCTCCGCCGTCTGCAGCAGCTGCCGCCCGCACGGCAGCAAGGCCTGTTCCACCGCGGCCCGCATCGCCGGATCAGCCAGCATTGGCAGCTCACCCCGGGGCACCGGCCGACGTGCCGTCTCCAGTGTGGCGATCACTGACCGCACCACATATCCATCGGACATCTCGAGCTCTGTACCGGCATCGGCCCAGACCTCATGCGGCGGCATCACCGAATCCGGGTCCCCGCTCGCCTGCTCATCCGCTCCGGGAGCAGGCAGCAGATGGTGCCCTCGGCGCAGACCTTCCACCACCACAGCAGGAAACGCCGCAACGGCTGCCCCCAGCCGCAGCTTGTCCTCGTCCACGGAGATCAGGCTGGCCTCCGGCAAGGTCCGCTCGAGTGCCCGCTCCACCGCTTCGCGGTCCGCGCCCAGCTGGGAACACAACGCCACAATGGCGGCACGCCTAAACGGCCCGCCCGGAAAAGGCGCGTGCTCAGGCCGCGGCCACGCCGCGCGCAGGCATGCCGCCCACACCAGGGTCGGCACCGGCGACAAACCAATCCGGAACGCTGGCCCCAGGCCGGCAGCCGGTGTCGTCTCACTGTCCCACCCCAAGACCAGCACATCGGCCAACCGTCCCACTCCGTGCACGCGGATCACCCGGCGTCCGATCCGGGCGGCCGCGGCCGCAGCGGCAGCCGCCACGGGACCAGTCGTCTCGGCCGACGTCACTCCAGCGGCCCGCAAACGCCCCAGAAGCAAAGCTGCTTGAAACGCTCTGTCCTCATCCGCCTCACGAATGGCGTCCTGTTCAGAAGCCATCCAAACCCCCATCGGGCCTCTGAATCACATTCTGGCGCCGAAGACGCAGGGGATGCAGATAAGTGACGGAGGCCTCCGGATCGGCTAGCAAACCGTCCTCCACCACGACCGAATAGGGCTCGTCAGGATCGTCACTCAGCGCCAGCACATCGGTGATGATCGACGCAGCCGCAGGCCATCCCGCTTCGTACAGCGCCTGCGTGAGATCGACTTCCTCGTCTGCCGCCAACAGCTCATCGGCCCGCAGCCGACGCCGCTCCCGTAGACGCACGTGTGCCTCCTCGGCCCACTGCAAAGGATCGTCCTCATCCTCGTCGTCGCCCTCGACCACGAGAGGCCGCACACGTGCCCGCGAGCGCGGCGCGAAGCCCTCCACTGTCTCCAGAAGCTGAGCCGGTTCGATCCACACCGCCGGCACGTCAGCGACCAGGGCTGTTCCCACCTGCGACAGCAGCTCAACGCCACCCCGGACTGCGGCGTGGTCGTACTCCTTCACGGTCAGCACGTCAAAGTTCAGACTGCCGCCGCCCTGCTCGAGCACTCTGTCCGCAGCAGCCATGACCTGCTGGCGGTAGAACTGCTCTGCCTCGATCAGAGCCGAACCAGCTTCCTCCAGCGCCCAGTCACCACTGAACCGGTCCGTGACCAGTTTGTTCAGTTCCTTCACCTGGCGCGTGAACCCCTGATGATCATGCTGTCGATGGGACTCCATCAACTCGGCCGTCGTGCCGGTGACGATCTGCCGCTGCAAATCCAGAGCGAACACCCGCAGCGCGTTCCGGCAGGACACCAGATAGTCCAGAGCCGCCTCGGGGTCGGGATTGCTGCGATCGAACACTGCCCTCGCCCGATCTAACAGCAAGATCAACTCATCGACACCCCCGTGCTCCGCCAGCCGTTCAGCCGCCAAAGCACCCGCCAGCCCTGCGGGCCGCACGACATACCGGTCCTGATGGGACTTCAGAAGATAGGGCTCAAGGAACCCCAGCCGGATCAGGACCGCCAAACGGCGATCTATCAGCTCCTCCGACCACCCCGAAGGATTGCCCTTCAACGCCTGTACGACCTCAGCCTTCGATAGCCCGTGCGCCCCGGCATGCTCGGCAAACACTTTCAGGATTGCAAGCGCCACCCGCGCCACCTCCGGGTGCTGCGCCACGGCACCAGCATCTTCAGCAACGGGAGCCATGAACGCCCGCCAGTTGGCCAGCTGAACAGCCGCCGCCAGATCCTCCCGATCGCCCTCCCCGAACGCGAGCTGTTCACCCACCGGCAGGCACCGCCTCCAACAGCCCAACCAAGCGAGGAAGCACTTTCCGGTGCAACGGCTCCTGCTCGCACGACTCGCCCGAGACCGCGATCTCCGCCGCCAAGGCCCGCAGTTCCACCGGTCCCTCCGCCGCCATCCTCTTCGCCAGCGCGCGCGCCTTGGGAAACTGCTCAGGCTCCTGATCCCGGTAGGGGCCGGCACGCCACATTTCCACTTCCATCCCCACCGGATGCACTTTGCGGTCCAAGCGCCGGGACAGGTCATCGATGATGGCAATCCCATCGGCGTCCAGGTCTCCCCAGATGGCCATCCGCTCCGGACGCATCCACTCCAGCAGGGCAACCAGCTTGTTGGTGACGTACCCCCTGCCCCAGATGCACAGCCACTGCGACGTGACCTCCGGGATCGCACACACGCGTTCAAACGTGTCGGAGTTCTCAACCAAGAAGACGCCACGCCCTCCGTGCTCGACTTCCCCCACCAGCCGCAGAGCCCCAGCAGGCAGGGCAATCCACGGTTTGGCCACCGCAGCGTCGGCGGCCACCGCCCCCACTCGCCACCGCAAAGGCCCCCGCACTCGAATATCGACATCAGCCTCATCGAGCGCCAGGTCAAAGCTCATCCCGACCAGGTTCTCGAAAGCCGTCTGCCGCGGAGGGGTCCACTTCTTCGACCCGCTCAACGCAAGGCCAGCCAACTCTTTGGCGGACAAACGCTCCCCGTCCCGGTACGCCGGCCACCACACCGACGCCGCGCGCACCGCCGCCTCATAGGCAGTCCATGCCTCGGTCGCGACCGCACTGTCCTGCGGGACCCTCAGCGGCGAACCTGCCGGACAGGCATCCAGCAGCACCTGCTCCCGCTCCAACTCCGGTACCGGCGCCATCAACGCAAGCAGTTCCTTGCGCACCTCATCGGGATCCCGCCATCCGCGCAACTCCTGCAACAACTCGTCCGCCTGCAATGCCCACGAATGAGACAGACGCCATGCCAACGGGCCGGCGAGCTCGAGATCGTCATCAACCGCGCAACGCAGGACCACGCCTCCGCACCGCACCAGCGCCAGAGCCACATCCCACGCCCTGTCTCTGAAACGGGACTCCACCGTGGCCCAAGAGCGCCGCTGCGCCGAGAGCACCCACACCAGATGCCGGCTATCCAAAGTCTCCGGGGGTTCATAGACCGGCTGCTGCCGCGCAGTCACCAGGTCGACTTCCCGAATGCGCAGCAAGCCCCGGCGATTACGCGGTGCGCGGTTCATCCCCTCGCGACGTACCGGCACGGACAGAGCATGTGTGCCCTCCGGGGCTTCAGCCACCGATACCCGGATGCGGCCTTCCGCTTCACTGAACAACAGAGCCATAGCGCCCGC
Organism: Streptomyces sp. NPDC002742; assembly: GCF_042888885.1. Lineage (NCBI taxonomy): Bacteria > Bacillati > Actinomycetota > Actinomycetes > Kitasatosporales > Streptomycetaceae > Streptomyces > Streptomyces sp. NPDC002742. The sequence continues at coordinate 49,053 of NZ_JBIAQF010000036.1, read as the reverse complement.
CCCGGCACTCATACGCCCTCCCCAGAGACACATCGGGCCTTGAACCCAGGAAGATTCACTCTGTCAGGAAGGCATACACAAGGCCTCTTGCGCCCCACAAAAAGACAAAGTGAGTTCAATCCAACACTGCTCCAAAGCGGGCGCGGGGACCTATCGTCATCTGCTGCCCGCCCCCAGGCTGCCCGCAAGGAGGATCGACGCCGTCCTGTCACGGAGCAGGGTGCCGACCTCATGCCATCCGCTTTTCCCGCCGCAGTTCGACCGTGATGATCTCCCGGACGCGTGTCCTGATCTCCCCGGCACTGGAACCGGCTGCGTCGGCGCCCCGGCCGTCGCCTCCGGATCCTCCCACCTGCGCCCCTCATCGCCGGCCGAGCGCACGCCGGCCCAGCGCGGAACAGCGGTGCCAACTGCCTCAGCGTGGCCCCGGTCCTCCAGCTGCAGGCTCCAGCGGCGGAGGTCCTGAAAGCGACCCTCGCCGGAACGCCGGTCGAGGCCTTTGCCCTGCAGGTCGCCGAACTCGTCGCACGCCGGAGTGTCTGACCGAATAGTTCCCCGAATTCTCGCTGCTCCGGTGCCCGGACCCTGGTCGATCAGCGTCGATCAAGACCGAACAGGCCACACCCGGATATTCGGGCCCAGTCCCTGACACCGCTCAGACCAGCGGTTCGGAGTGCTGGGCCGGGCATGCTGCCGGTGACGGCGCAGCGCCCGTGACGGTCAAGCATCACCTGGAGCTTCATGCCGCACCGCCGGTGCAGCTGTTTCAGCCTGCACCCCCTGGCAAGGCCAAGGGCGGTCGTTGATCCAGTTCAGGCCGCCGAGGTCGAGGTGTCGGCGGGCGCGGGTGACGGCGACGTAGGCGAGGCGGGCGTCGGTGTCGCTGACGGGTTCTGGGACGGGGCGTCCTTGTGCGTCGTTCTGGTCGGTGTCTTTCGGTGGTAGGAAGTCCTCGCCGATGCGGACGGTGGGCCATTCGCGGCCTTTGGCGCTGTGTGCGGTGGAGACGGTGACGTGGGCGAGGGTTTCGTCGGTGAGTTGGTGGACGGCAGTGAGGATGGCGTCGGTGCCGTGGGTGTCGACGAGGTCGATGAAGGGCTGGAGGTCGCGTCCGGCGGGGTCGTGTGCGGCGTAATCCTGCAGTTCGCCCCAGGAGGGGAACAGGACGAGTTCGGGGTGGGTGGTGCGGCGGCCGCTCTGGAGATCTCGTGCTGCGAGGGCGAGTTGGGTCAGCTGGTGTTGGCCGCGGGTGAGGGCGACGCGGTGACCGGCGGAGAGCAGGCGCATGACCTCGGCCATGGCGCCGATGTTGGTTCGGCAAAGGACCGCGTCGGGGCGGGTGAGGCTGCCGACCTCGGTGGCGAGGTCGTGGGTGCCGGTGAGGCGGATGGGGGCGTCGGCGAGGGTGAGCCACCGGTTGGCTTCCTCGGCGATGAGGGGGCCGAAGCGGAATGAGCGGGTGAGGGTGAGGGGGGTGGCGTCGAAGCCGGTCATCACGTCGCGGGCGCCGCGCCAGCCGTAGATGGCCTGGGCGGAGTCGCCGACCATGACGAGCTGGGTGTGGCTGCGCTGGGCGGTGAAGACTTCCTCGAGAACGGGGTTGGTGTCCTGGGCCTCGTCGAGGAAGAGGAAATCCGCTTCGATCCTGGGCTCGGTCAGGGCCCACATCTTCAGGTAGTGGTCGTGTTCGAAGCGGACGACACCGCGGTCGGGATGGTGCAGGTCTTCCCAGGCTTTGGACGCGAACGGCAGTACCTCCTGGGCGAGTTGCTTCTGTTCGCCGGGGCTGCTCAGGCCACGCAGGTAGGGTACGTGGTGGTGGGCTAGGGCGCGGTCGGCGGAATGGCAGAAGTGGGTCACGGTGCGCAGCACGGTGTGGGACAGCAGTCGGGGGCCGATCTCGTGCGTGCCGATGCGGACCGGGCGGGTGATGCCGAGTGCCTGGCCGGTCTTCCAGGCCGGCTGGCGGGGACTGTTGAGTCGGCTCGTGTAGCGGTGGCCGAGCGCGGCGTAGGCCGTGGCGTGGGCGGTCTTGCAGATCACGGTGCGGGGGAAGCGGGTGGCGGCATCATGCGCGATGTCCTTGTTGAAGGCGAGGTAGCGGCCGCGGCGCTGGGTGTCGGCGGCGAGCTGGGTGAGGGTGCTGGTCTTTCCCGTCCCGGCGCCGGCCTGCAGGACGAGATGGTGGCCGGCCCGGAAGGCGTCGGCGGCGTGGGCCTGTTCGTCGGTGGGAGTGTGCAACAAGGGCTCCGCGAGAGAGATGAAGAGGATCAACGGGGGAGGGGCCTGTAGCCGCCGCGTTGGGAGCGGCGGAAGGAGGAGTTACGGCGTTGTGCGGGTGTCAGGCACGCCGGTGGTTGTGCAGGAAGCCGGCCACGCAGGCCAGGACTTCCTCGGGCGTGTGGTCGGCGAGCAGGCTTTCGAGCCGGATCTCCAGGTGCCGGGCGCGTTCCTGGGCGTCCCGGGCGAGGGCCGCGGTCACCCGCTGCCGGAGTACTTCCTGGGGCCGTTGCCCCAGAATTGCCGCCGCCTGGCGCAGCGCCTTGTCGGCGGAGCGGTGCAGGTCGACGTTGACCAGGACCTGGCCGTGCCGGTCGGGGTAGTGCGTGGCCAGGACGTCGACCGGCAGGCGCGCACCGATCCGGCGCCGCACCGCGTGCAGGGCGCCGCCGGGACTGCGGGCGCTGTGGACCGTCATCAGCCGGGTGCGGTCCGCGCTCACGGCCAGGGCCATACTGCGGCGTGCATCTCGCAGTTCGCCGGGAGCAGCCGGTCTGGTCAGAGTGATCTCGATGGCGTGGTGCGGCATCAGGGCCGGGCCGCCTGCCGCACGCAGCCGTGAGGCCCGGGCCGTCGGGCACTGGTGGGCAGGCGGGTGTGGACGTGTTCGTGGTGGCGCAGCGGATCGAAGGGCTCCCAGTCGGACACCGCCAGTTCGGCGGCCGTGGGCGTGGCGGCGTGCTGCGGGCAGCGCTGGGCGCGCCAGCGCAACTGCTCGGCGTAGGGGACACGGCTCAGGTCGTAGACGGCCATGACACCGGCAGTCAATGCCAGCTGGCCGCCCGCCGCGGTGACGGGCATCAGCCTCCAGATGCCGGCCGGGGCACCGGGAGTGAGCAGCGGACCGGTGCAGCGATCGCGTCGCCGGGTCTGCGCGACGCACCGGATCTCCTCCACCGGCCGGGACGCGAGATAGCACACGTACAGCAGCTGCACCACGGGCCGGGCCGGACGGCAGGCCCGTGCACCCGCGACCGCGGACGCTGGGTGGTCTGGCGCGGGGGTGAAGGCGCCGGTGTCGATCAGACGGCGTGTGGTCACGGCCAGGGCCCGGCGCAGACCGGTCAGGCAGGCAGGGGCCGAGTCCGTATCCCGGGCAGGGCAGACGGCCGCGTGTGGCAGGCGGCACCAGTTGCTGCCGTCATCGACCGGGTAGGCGAGACCGGAACTGACGTGCCAGCGGCACGCGGCGGGCACCTGGGCGATGGGCAGTTCGTCGGGATGGAGGCGGACGGGGCGCCGCTGCGTGCCCAATCCGCGGTGATACCACTCGATCCAGTTGCCGCACTCGCGGCATCGGTCGCGCTGGCCGGAGCGCAGCAGGCGGCTCGTTCCGCCGGGGGAGATCTGCAGAAGACGGCGCGGGCGCGTGGAGATCGGGGTGCCGTCCCAGTGCCGGGCTGTGGAAGGTGGTGTGGAGCGCATGCGGGTGAACCTGCCAGCCGACACGCCGGATCAGCGTCGGCGGCGCCGGACGATCGCCTGGTCGGCCCCATCTGACGAGACGGGCGTGCGAACATGCGGTCGCCTGTTCGGTGGCTCTCGCCGGTTCGGGTGGTCTGCCGCGGACGTGCGGCCAAGGGTCAGTCGTCGGCCGGACCGGGCAGGTCGTGCCCGCGGCACAGCGTGCTGAACAGCTCGTCGAGCGGTGTGCCCAGAGCATGGGCGAGAGCGTGCCAGGTCTTCAGAGTGCCGATGGTGCGACCCTGCTCGATCTCGATGAGAGTGCGTCTGGCCAGGCCGGTACGGGCCGCGAGTTCGTCGTAGCTCCATCCGCGTGCGGCCCGCAGACGCGCGAGCTCCAACCGCAGTGCGTTGAGGTCCGGGTCGGGCGGCAAGATCGTCACTCGTCCATCCGACGGTGCAGACCCTTGCCCTGGCAGTGTAGACCTCTGCCCTATTTCCGCAGGTCGCGCGCACCCCGAAGAGGGCAGGGGTCTGCACTATGGTGACCGCCGCCCCATACCGTCACAAGGTCGGCCCGCGCCGAGCGCAACAGGAGGAACACGCGCCCATGAGGCCGCGCACAGCATGCCCGGCACCACCCGGCACCTGGACCGTCGAACTGCACGCACACCCCGACGGCCCCGCCCTCACCTGCCAACAATGCCCCCACACCGGCCGCCAAGTCGCCACCGGCTCCGCCCGCCAAGCAGCCCTCGCCCACCTCGCACGCCACGCCCGCGGCGACCTCCGACCACCCCACCTGCGCACCTGCCAATGCCGCGAACACGGCTGCCACTGGCACCCACGCCACCGCGGCTGCGCTGGCCCCATCCGACTCCTCCTCGCCTGCGAACGCGGCGGACGAATCTGGAGACTCGCCGACACCTGCACCGCCTGCGCCGCCGCAACGGAGCGGGCGGCCGTCGTCCCCGACACGACCCTTGCCCCGACACCACAGTCCAGCCCGCCCCGACGCCGCAACCGGCCACCCAGAGGGCCGGATGAAAAGACCCGCGTTCGCAACATGCTCAGCTACATGGCCGCCACCCTCCCCGACAATGCCTCACCCCCAGCACGCCTGCTCGCCCTCCAATGCGCGCTCCGTGCGGACGACACCCTGCACGTCCGGCTGCCCAGAGGCGTACTGCGCAGCCTCCGCCTCGACGCCCTAGAACCCTGGCGCGACCTGGAACGGGCGCACTGGCTGCACAACGCGACCCCGAACGCATCCCGCCAGATCACCGCCCGACTCCTTGACACCAGCCTGCTCGGTCAGGAACCGGCCCGCCCAGACCGGCGCCGGGCCGCGGACTGGGCCTTGCGTGCAGGCAGCCCGTCCCGGACCGGAGTGGGCGGCCCGTTGCAGCAACTGATTGTCACCTGCCTCGCGGCGCACACCGACACGTCCGGCAACGGCTGGAGCGAACCTGGCCGGATGGCACGGGGCTGCGGTCTCTCACCCGGACAGCTCCCTTACCTGCTGGATCAGTTGACGGCAGCCGGGATGCTTGCCGCATGGTGGGGCTGCCCGTACACCGAAGACCTGCACTGGACCCTTTAGCGGTCGCCCGGTCCGCACGCGAAATGAGGCCTGCGGGACCTCGCCGAGAGTCAGCAACCGGCATCCGCGCTGCTTCGCCACACCACCCTGCTGCGCACCACCCAATCCCCGAGAAGGCCCTCTGCGCGGCAGCCCTCAGGCTTCCCGATTGCTGGCGGGTTCTACATGCCAGAAGGTGCGTTCCAGGGTGTCCCGGATCGAGAGCAGAGCTGGCGTTTCCCTGGTACCCAGAGCAGGTGCTTCGCTGCGTAGCTCAAGGGGCAAAGGCACCTGCGGGCAGGGATAGGCCGAGCCGGGGCAGCCGTCCGGCGTGCGCCCGCAGATGCTGGCCTTCGGCGAGCATCACGGGGGCGAACATGCCGTCTCCGGGCGGGCGGAGCATCAGACGATGGTGAGCGCGGGCGCCGGCCAGCAACGGCCGTGCCCAGGCAGGCACCGCGTGCAGCGGGCAGTACCGGTGGCCGACCCCATGGAGCTTGACAGCAGAGATGTCGCCGGTGATGTCAAGGTCGCGGGTGAAACGCAGGCCGCCCAAGCCGGCCTGGGTGAAGGCCAGCACGCTCAGCGCTCCGGCGATGAGCGGGTGTGCCAGAACGGCCAGAGCCGCGGCCTCTGCGGACGCGATATTGAGGGCAGGGGCGGCTTGGACCCCCTGCGCCGTTGCCAGCGCTCCGGCGCATGGGGGAGCCAGCCGCCTGGGCCTCAGCGACGCCGACCGAGTCTCCCGCGGCTGCCGGGCGGATGGCGGCCCCGCAGCCACCGCGGCCGGTCTCGCCATCAGCGGAGCGGGAGAGAAGGACGGGCGCGCGGGAATCGGTCCCGGCTCGGCGAGGAGCGCTTCGAACTGGTCCCGGCCGCTGATACGGCGCTCAACAAGGGCCAGCGCAGGCGGCAGTCCCTGCGGGGTCTTTTGCCACAGCAGGGTCAGCTGAGCTCCCGTCGACTCGCGCCAGGCGAGCAACTGGTCGATGCGCCGGACGGTCAGCAGGTGGGCCCGGGGCACGACAACGTGCCGCACCCTCATCGCGACACCCCAGGCAGCCGCGGCGAGCCAGGCCTCGTTCACCGAGTCCAGCCATACATCGGGGGAGTCGGGTTTGGGGGCTAGCCGCTTGCCCAACGCATACAGCATGTCGTGCGCCAGCGCGGCCGGACTTGCGCTGGCCGGTGTCGGCTGCACGGTGATGCGGCCTTCTGCGGGCAGGTGGGCGTGCAGCGCCGCCCGGGTGTAGAACAGGTCGTCCTGCTCGTCCACCACGATTGTCACGTCACCGTAGACCAGTGCCACCGTCTCCCTTCCGGCCCGGGCCGCGCCGGCCAGGCGCCAGGACGGCCCGTACGGCACACGGTTGTTGGGCCCGGGCTGCAGCCCACCACCGAGGCCACTGCTACATGCCGCCCAGCTTGCTGTACACCCAGTTGACGAGGTCCTGGCTGATCTCGGTCAGTCCCTTCTTCTCCATGCCGTTGAGCAGGTGCTTGGTGATGGTGGCCCAGTTGCGGAAGTTGCCGTGCGCCGCAGCGCGGTCGATGCTGCGGATCATCTGCGGGTCCACCCCGGCCCACAGGGAGTGGAACGCAGGCAGGGTGCCGACGACCTCCGACTCGGGCATGCGCCTGAATTTCTGCCAGATGAAGATCCGTGACGCCAACATCGGTTCGCGCTTGAGGACCTTGTAGCAGCCATCGCCCCCGGCGAAGATCACCGCGATGTCGGTGTTGCGGTCGTCCCACAGGTGGCGCCAGTACTCGAACGAACTGCGGCCCATCCACTGCGCCTCGTCGCACACCAGCACACGGAACGTCTGCGACAGCGTCTCCTTCAGGAGCGTGTCGAATTCGATCGGCCGGGTCGGCGGTTCCCCGGGCAGCCCCAGGGCGTTGAACAGTCCGTGGCGGATGTCGCGGGGGGTCGGCCCCGAGCGCAGCTCCAGCCGGTAGGTGTTGTCAGGGGCGATCTTGCGCAGCGCCGAGTTCACCGACATCGTCTTGCCGTACCCGGCCGCTCCGTAGGCGACCATCATGGCCCTGGCGTCGATCGTCTCCTGGACGTCGTCCAGCGTCGTCATGAGCGTGTCGGTGGCCACCAGGTGCGCATCAAGGCGGTGGAAGTGGTCCTCGTCCTCTGCGGGCAGCCTGCCGTAGTCCATGTCGCCGCTCACAAGCTCTCCTCAGGGGTGTCGTCCTTCGGCGCGTTTGCGGCCGGCGGGACTGGACGGGCCCAGCCGTCCGGGACGGGCTGGTGCGGGATGTAGCCGGGATCCGCCCGCCGCAGGTCCGCGGCGGTCGATTCGGCAAGTTCGGCCTCGGCCTCCGCCTCGGTTAGCGCCCCCAGACGCTCGGGCGGGACAGCTGTGGTGACAGCCTCGAAGCGCTCACGGCGCAGCCGGGCCGCCGCCTTCATGTCCGCGCGGAGCTGCCGCGCCTTGGCGTTGCGGACCTTGCGGACCTGCTCCACGCTGGCCGCCTCGGCCAAGACGGCGCTGCCCAGGTGCACGCCGTCCAGGCCGAAGACCTCGATGGCCCCATCGCGGTGGGGCAGGTGGCGCACCGCGACGCGGACGCTGGCCTGGCCCACCATCCAGGAGGCGATGTAGTGCCGGTTGCGCCACCGCACGCCCTGCGTGGTGATGGTGCGGGTGCGCCCGTCGTCCTCGAGCCCGAAGAAAGCCAGCTGTTTGGCGGGGGCGTCGTGCAGGGGAGTGGGGTCGCAGCGCCATGCCTCCATCGGGGTGCGGCCGCCCAGCACCCTGGGCCGGTGCTCGGTGTTCCACCAGCGCACCCACTTCAGAAGCAGTTCCACGAACGCCTCGAAAGGCAGCGCGGGTTCATCCGGATCCGAGGTGCGGCCGCCGACGAGCGTCTGCCGGTGCACGTAGCGTGGCATGGAGACGAACAGCATGTCCTCCACCGCGCCGTTGAGCGCCTCGATGGTGCCTTTCAGATGCGGGCTGTAGGCCGGGAGATCGACGATGGGCACGGCGAAGGCGCCCAGGGCCGATGCCACGGTGGCGCACAGGAACTCCTTGCCGCGGTCCACCCGGATCAGGTCCGGCAGACCGCCGGCCGGGCCGAAGGGCTCGGCACGGTCCAGCGCCATCCGTAGGGCCGCCAGCACCGCATCCGCGCTGGGTGCATGGGGCGTGACGGCCACTCCCGTGACGACTTTGGTGTGGCAGTCGATGAACCAGGTCACCCAGGGCTGCACAAGCTGGTCCTCGAGCAGCACCCGCACCGGCACACACTTGTGGTCGCCCTCCCAGGCGGCGTTGCGGTGCGTGGCCGGGCGCTGCCCGAACACGTCGAAGGCCCGCCGGGCGGCCTCGCCTTTGGCGAGCCCGGCCCGCTGCCCGGGCGTCAGGTCCCGGCGCAGCGCCCGGTGGATCGTCGACAGCGACGGAGCCGCGGGCAGCCGGGGATCGGCCAGGGCCCGCTGCTGCAGCTCGCGCTGCACGGCGGAGGCGTTGCCTCCCCACAGCACCAGCAGCCGCCGCAGTTCCGGGGTGACACTGAACCGCGTCCGGGGTGCCGCTTCGATGTGGCCGGTGGCGCGCGCTGTGGCGACCCACCGCCACACCGCCCGCTCCGATCGGCCCACGGCTGTGGCGACCAGTCGCACGTGTGCGCTGGTCAGCTCGCCGCTCCGGTCCAGCGTCATCAGCCGCGGCAGTGCGGCCAGCCGTCCCGAGCGGGCGGTGAAAACCACTTTGCCAGCACCCTGCGTGCCGGCGGAAGAGTCATTCATGCGGGCTGCTCCTTACATGGATACGAAGCGCTGAAGGGGCACAAGTGCCGTGCTTCTGCGGGGTATTGCCGGCCGTTCGGGACGGAGGGTGCGGGCGGTCCACGGGGCGGCGTCAGGGCCGTGACGTGGCGTCATGGCAGAGGAGGCGGGCACGGCGGAGCCGTGAGCCCGCGCCGGGTGCGGGCGTCAGCAACTTCGCTGGGAAGGGGGCGTGTTCGTCGCCGGCCCGGCTGCCCCCTAGAAGCACCCCTGCGCCGGGATACCGGGGAGGAGCGGCACCGGCCGTCCTGCCGCGGTTCCGTCGGGTGGACGGTTGCGGTCGGTGCCGAGCCAGCCTCGTGTCAGCGCCATGCAGGGGTGCCCTGTGACGGGGGGGGAAGGAAGTGCCGGGCCTGCCGGTCGTCGTACGGGGCAGGGGCAGTCACCGGCGTCCGAAGAGGACGTCCGGGGCCGGGAGACGGGCTCCTCGGTGACTGTGGTGGCTGGCCCGGTAGCTGCTCAGGTGTGTTCCAGCAGGCGCCGGATCCCGTCACGGATGACTGCGGTGCGCTCATGCTCCGTCAGCCAGGCGGCCGTGGAACCCCGGGCGGTCTTGTCGACGAACAGCACGTCATCGACGGCTTCGGCCACCGGATACAGGTGGCTGATGACCGCGACCGTCTTGTCCCGGGTCACACTGCTGCGGAGGACGGAAAGTGTGTCGTCCAGGCGGTCGGAGTCCAGCGAGCCGAACCCTTCGTCCAGGAACAGGCTTTCCAGCTTGCTGTTGCTGCGGCTGTGCAGTTCCACGAGGGCCAGTGCCAGTGCGAGGGAGGTCTGAAATTTCTCCCCGCCGGAGAGAGTCTCTGGGCCGCGCGTGAGATTCGTGGCTGACTCCACGATCTTGAAGTCCTCGGTGAACGCGTAGAGCCCAGTGGAGATCTGCTGGAGGATTCGGCTGCCGTGGCGGAGCAGCGAATGGGTGCGCTGTTTGGTGAGATAGGTGAGGAACTTGGTGTCGGTGAGCTGTTCACTCACTCTCCGCCACACCATGGCCTGCTCGTCCGCAGCGGTGATGGCAGCGTCCAGAGCCTTGGCGTAGGGGATTTGGGACTGCGCGGTACGCAGGTCGGACTTGGCCTTGTCGTGCGCGGCTTCCGCGTCGCTCGTCTTGCGGCTGAGCGGGTCGAGAACGGCGGGTGCCAGCAGGTCGCTCTTTTCCGGTACGGGGAAGCCCGGGTCAGGGTCTGTTTCGTTGTGGGCGGCGCTGGCTTGGAGGGTGAGTTCCTTTTCGAACGCGTGGATCTCGTCGGCGGCCCGCTGCCTGGCTTGCTTCAGTGCGCCTGTCAGTTGCTGGCTCAGCGAGGACAGGGCCAGATGGTAGGCGTTGACCATGGCCAGGTCGGCCCCGTCCGGGGTCGGAGGCAGTTCGTTGGACGTCTCGCCGCCGAGGAGGCTTTCGGCATCGCTGGCGGCGTCCGCCCAACGCTCCAGTTTCTTGAGGAGATTGCGGGTGGGAGTCTCAACCTTGCGCTGGCGCCGTCCCTTCAGGGCCTGCCGGTGCTCGGCGTGCTCGGTGAGGGCCTGCTGTGCTTCGTCGTGAGCCTGTGCCGTCTGCTCGAGCCGTGCGAGGCGCTGGCTGGCCGTCTCCAGCGATGAGGCGATGTCCGTCGAGGAGGGCAGTGCCTGGGGCGTTTCCTGGGCGGGTCGGATCGAGGCCGGGAGGTTGATGACCTCGGTCAGCAGGGTCTGCAGGTCACTCTCGTACTGCAGTCGGGCCTTCTCCAGCTGTCTGCGTTCACGCTGCAAGCGGCCGCGCTGGCGTTTGAGGCCGGCCTGGGCCGCCTCCTTCTCGGCCTGTGCCGTCGCCAGCCCTGCCTGGGCGCCCGTGTGGGCGGCGAGCGCTTCTGCTTCGGCGTTGCGCAAGGGCTGCACGAGTGCTTTGACCGCACGGGTGATGTGGGCCCGGCTCTTGGGGTCGCTGCCCGTGAGGACACGCGCCTGCGCGGCCGTCTGCTGGCTCAGCGTGTCCAGAGCGGTGGCCGCGCCGGGCACGACGTCCGGTCGCATCGCGTCTACCAGCTCCTGCAGCTGGAGCAGTGCAGCGTCCATGCGTTCGAGAGCGGCCAGGTGCGCACGCTGATGCTTCTGAGCCGTGTGCCCGGCCGTGCTCAGCTGGGCTGTTGCCTCCGCCGCGGCGGTCACAGCCGTGTTCACGGCCTTGGAGTATTTGGTGACCTCACGTTTGGCCTTCCCAAGGGCCTTGCCGTCCAACGGAGACGGGGGAGTGAAGTCGCTCGGGACGGGCCGGGTGCAGACCGTGCAGGCGTCCCCCGGCGCCAGAGCGGAACCTGCCGTGTGGGCGGCATCGCCGCGCTCCAGCGCGGCTAGGGCATCCTGGGCTGCGTCCCGTGCCCCGCGCAGTTCACACAGCTCGGCTTCCAGCCTGTCGACGCGGCCGCGTTGCTCCTCGGCCGCTGCGAGCGTCGTGTTGGCCGACTGCAGATGTGTCGCCGCAGCGGCGGCTTCCTGCAGCGCACCCCGGACGGCTTCTTGGACCTGGTCGGTGTGCGCGCGGGCCTGAGTCACGGTGTGCTGCGCCAGGCCGGCGTCCTCGACGAGGGCCGCCAAGCGCTCCTCGCGTTCGGCCAGCTCCTGCTGTGCTTGCTCGTACTCGTGCTCTTGTTCGCTGTGCTGTAGCTGCTCCAGTTCAAGCTGCTGCGCGACGGCGTCCAACCCAGCTGTGCGGCCCGGCAGGCCGGACAGCACAGTCACCGCGCCGGACAGGGATCGGACCGTGTCACCGGCCTGCGCGGCCTTGTCCAGGGCGGCCTGTGCAGCGTCGAGCTCCATGCTCAGATCGCGCCCGGCCGCTTCCTGCACTGCGGCTTCGGCATCGAGTTCCGTCGTCACCTTGGCCAGCGTGGCCAGTGTGACAACCGCATCCGGAACGCTGCGCTCACGCAGCAGCCGCGCGGCCTTGTCCAGACCGGCTTTGCGGTGCTTGTGCCCGACGGCCCGCCCCTGTGCCGCGCGCAGAGCGGCCAGCCGCTCGCGCCGGCTGGCCGCGATGCCACGCGTACGCTCCACATCCAGCGCCGCTTGTGTGGCGACAGCATGGGGATTCCGCAGGAGCTCCGCCCGGGCGCTCCTGGCGTCGAGGATGCTCGTGCTCAGGCGATCCAGCCGTACGCCGGCGTGCTTGCGGACACGTTCCAGTTCGTTGATGCCGAAGACGTGCCGCAGGATGCCGGCACGGTCGCCCCTGTTCGCCTTGAGCAGGGTGTCGAACTTCCCCTGAGGCAGCAGGACCGTACTGACAAAGCCCTTCCAGTCCAGCCCGATGAGCTGGGTGACGGCTTCCGTCACCGCGCGCATGTTGTCGACCCGCAGGTCGGTGCCGTCTTCGGCCATGGACTCCAGAAGGGCCTGCGGCTTTTTACGGTTCGCATACAGAGTGCGCCGCACCCGCCACGGGCGGCCGTTCGCCGAGAACTCGAACGTCACGTGCATGCTGGGGCAGCCGTTGCTGATCAGTTCGTAGGCTTCCTCGGGTTTGTTCGACCACGAGTTCGCCCCGTACAAGGCGAAGATGATCGCTTCGAGGAGAGTGGACTTGCCAGCCCCGGTGGGGCCCAGGATGGCGAGCAGACGCTTCCCGGTGAAGTCGATGGTGCAGGTACCGGGGTAACTGCGCATTCCGCTGACGATGAGCCGGCTGGGCTTCACGAGGCCTCCGTCCAGGTGTCTTCCAGCGCAGCGCGGAGCATTTCCTCGGCGTGTACCGGGGGCAGCGTCTCGTCGTCGAGCTCGTTGAGAAGGTGGGTGAATGCGGTGACGGTGGATTCCGCAACGGTGCCGCTCAGCCCCCCGCGTGCCAGATAGGCGCGGAAGGAGTCGGGGAGCTCCGGCTCTTCGCCGGGGTCACTGTCCATGACCGTGTCGTCGTCCGCTTCGCGTGCCGGTGCGGGGTTGATGAGGATCGCGTGCGGGACGACCTCGGCGATCTTGTGGCTGAGGAGAATGTCGGGTTCCTCGCCGACGATCACCGGTTTGAGGAAGGTCCCGTCGTACTGGGCAGCTGACGCCCTGAGTTCGTCGAGGGTTCCGGTGAACTGCGTCAGGCGCCGTCCGCTCGAGAGCCGGCGAGGCAGGGCCCGCACCGGCCGTCCGGGTTCGGCGTCGACGATCACGACGCTCTTGAACTGGTCGGCTTCACCGAAGTCGATTGCGAGCGGACTGCCGGCGTAGCGGGCGGTGGACTTGGCGCCCCGCACCGGTTGCGGGCGGTGGATGTGTCCGAGAGCGGCGTAGGAGACCTCCGGAAGATTCTCGGGGCCGGTCTCGAAGTCGTCGTCCACGGCCCGTTCGCCCGGGGAGCGTGTGGCGCCGGTGACGTACACATGGGCCGCGAACAGCAGGATGTCCCGGTCGGGGTCGTACCCCTCGTGCATGGCCGTCATCAGCTCCGCCTGCAGCCCGCGCATTCCCTCGGCGTAGTCGGCGTACGACGTGTCGGTCGCGGAGCGCTGCCAGAACCGGTTCGGATGCACGAACGGCAGGACCGCCAGACGGATTCGCTGCTCACCACCGCAGGCGTCGAAGCTGAGGACGCCGCCCTCGTGCGCCGGGCGGAACTGGTCGGCGAAGAACAGGCCCCGGCCCCGGGAGGGGCCGGTCATGGAACCGAAGAACTCGAAGTACGCGGGGGAGTCGTGGTTGCCGGCCAGGACCACAGTGGGGGCGACGGCGGCGAGTTCGCTCAGCGTGCCCATGGCGCGCGTCATCGCCCGGATGCCGGGACGGGAGTGGTGGAACAGATCGCCGCTGTGGACGATCAGGTCCGGCCGGCTCTCCTGGGCGATGGCCACGATTTCGGCCAGGACGGCGTCGAAGTCCTCGTCGCGTGGATGCCCGTGAAAGACGTGGCCTAAATGCCAGTCGGAGGTGTGGAGCAGTCTCATGCCCGTGCGCCCTTCTGGGAAGCGAGGCGTAGGAGGGCACCGGTGGTGCCTTACGAGCCCGGGACACTACACCAAAAACACAGGAAGAAATCTGGTCGTCATGGGTCACTGCTAGCATGCGGGCATGGACGAGCATCTGGTCGCTCTCGAGAAACGCATGCAGCAGCTGCAGGAAGCGATCCGGCAAGCGCTCGCGGAGCACGACAAAACCCAAGCGAGCCTCCTGAGAAAGGAGCTGACGCGCACTCAACGCGCCTGGGACGTGCTGTGCGGTCTGGACGACGGCCCGGACAAGACAGAGGCCGAGCCCGCAGCACCGGCATCCTCAGAGCACGATGACAGCGCCCTGCCGGTGCGCGACCAGATCCAGCAGGCGCTCACTCTCCTCACCGTCCCCGCCGCACCCAAACTGCTCAGCCAGGTCCACCAGGCGTTCTTCTCCGGCCCGCTGAACACGGCACGCCTGACCACCCTGCGCCGCGACGAGGAACGCTCCTTCCGATCCGCTCCCTACGCACGCCCCTACTACATCTGCGCCGCTGTGACCTCCGACCTGCTCTCACCAGCCCGCGCCCTGCTCGCCCTGAGCACCTGGCCGCTGGAACAGCGCCTGGTGGGGCCGCTCACCCAGCGAGTCCACTTCCTCACCTCGGCTCTGCGGCTCGCCGACGCCGCCGAACACCGCCCCGGCGAACCCCAACCGTCGCCGCACGTCCAGCAACTCCTCCAGCACTACAGCCGCAACATCCACGGCTACACCACCCGCGGCCCGCTCGATCTGGACGCGCTGCGCCAGGCAGCCGCAGCCGAACTGGAAATCCACGCCGACGACGACGCTGACACCCGCGCCGAAGCCGCCCGGCGAGCACGCCAGCAACTCGGCGACGCGGAGCAGCTCTTCGGCAACACCCTGCGCAACGTCACCCGCATGCGCCGCACCGCTTAACAGCCCCGCAACCCGCACGGCTGTGCTCTGCCCTCCAAGGAACCAAGTGACCTCGCTCGACGCACGACTGGGCGCATTACGCGGAACCGCACCGCCCCTCCCGCACAACGCACGCACCCTGGCAGCGCTAACCACCAATCCGAGCTGCGACCGCCGCTCCCTGCTGGACGCGGCCGGCATCGACAAAGACGCCCTCGCCGCCCACCTGGGCCTGCCGCGGCCACTGAGGAAATCCCGGCTCGCCCTCGACTACGGCCTCGCCTTCGAACACAAGGTCACCGCCCAAGCAGGAGCCCCTCTCGTACCGCTACTCCGCCACGCCCTGGGCCTGACCCCGTCCGAGGTGTCCTACGAGGACGTCAACAGCGTCGGCAGCGACGACGACAGGTCCCCCCTGGCACTGCGCCGCGCCCACACCCGCTCCCGCATCCTCAGCACAGCACACCGCAGGTCAGACACCCCTCGCACCCTGCTCGACCACCCCGTACTGCGTCTGACCGTCGCCGGCCACCAGGTCTACCTCGAGCCGGACGTCATCGCCTTCCAGCGCGATGGCCTCTTCCACATCGTGGAGATCAAATCCTTCCCCGTCATCCACGGACAGCCCGACCCCATCAAGGCCAACGCAGCACTGACCCAGGCCGCCGCCTACGTCCTGGCCCTGCGAGAACTCCTCGCCGACGACGGCCTCCCGCCAGACCGCGTTTCCGACACCGTGATCCTGGTCAACCCGCGCAACTTCACCCGCCACCCCACCGCCACGCCCTTCAGCGCCCACAAACAGATCAAGAACCTCAGCCGCCACCTCGGCAGACTGAGGCGCCTGCCCGAACTGCTGGACAGGCTTCCCCCCAACACCACCTTCGACCTGGCGCCCGGCCCCGACCAGAGACCGACCCGGCCCCGCGACGAACTCGCGGACGCGCTCGCCACCGCGCGGCCGCACTACACCCCCGGCTGCCGCAACCACTGCGACCTGGCCTTCCACTGCCGCACCGAAGCCCGAAACCAGAGCAGGACCGCCGCCCTGGGCACCGCAGTCCGCGACGACCTCGCGGGAATCGACACCATCGCCACGGCCCTGGCCCTCACCGACGGGCACCTGCACCCCTCGCAGGACCAGCACGACATCACCCGGGCCCTGCGCCACGCACAGCGCGTCCACGCAGACCTCCGGACGGACACCGCATGATCCGGCTCACCTCACTCCTGCGGATGCGCGCCGCCCACACCGGCCACGCCCAACGCACCAGCCAGCTGCGCCACCTCCACCTCAGCGACCAGCCGCTGATGCTGCTGGCGCTGAAACGCACCGGCCCCGCTGCACGTCCGCTGGCCGTCATGCTCGGCACCGACCCGCACCGCCCCCAGCTCCTGCTCGCGCCACCCTCGGGCAGCACCGCCCCCATGCTCGCCGCCCTGGCAGACGCCGTCACCGCCTACATCGAAGCCTGCCAGCGGCACAGCGAACACCTGCCCGCCACCTCCAGCAGACCGGCCCGCCGGCGCTACACCGACGCCCCCCAGATCCTCGTCCCCAACCCCCAGACCGTGCAGCACCTGAAAGACCTCGGAGACGACCTGAGGTTCCGCAGCGTCGACGACCAGACTCCCGGCTCCCAAGCCGTCCAGCGGCTGGGACACTGGCTCACCTATCTCACCGACCGCGCCGACCTGGCCGGCTCAGCCGCCCTCATCCCCATGACCGGCTTCCTCACCATGCACTGGGCCAGCGGCCAGAGCCCCCAGGAAGACGAAGACCTGGCCACCCTGCTGGCCTGGATCGACCCGCCCCGCCATGCCGTCTCGGGACGCGACGCCGCACGCACGGCAGAAGACCCCGCCACCCACCGCCCGGCAGGACCAGCCACCGACGCCGCCTTCGACAACGACCACCTGGCACCCCTGTTCGACGCCTACGCCCGTGCCCGGCGACGGGACTCGGGCCAGGAGCAGACCCGCACCCTGCAAGAACTCGACCACCTGCTGAGCGCCCACCTGCACCCCACCTGGGAGCTCATGTGGCAGGCCTACACGCTCCTGCAGGCCCTTCCCGAAGCCAGGGGCACCGCACGCCGCTGGGGCCACGAACGCACCGCCTTCACCGACGAATGCCTCCACCTGGCCCAAGACGGACGCCCCCGGCCAGCCCGCGACCACGCCGTTGCCGCCGCCGTCCGCCTGACCCGCATGGAACACGCAGCCGCCGCCTTCGCCGCCGACCGCGCCACCGACGACCCCTTCGTACGGGCCGAACTGCGCACCACCGGCGAAGCCTTCGGCGGTCCCGTCGCCACCGTCGACCCGGAGCACACCCTGCGCGGACCCACCGGACGGACCCTATGGCGGCCCCGGCTCACCGTGTCCACCGCGGACCCCGTGCCCATGGAACTAGGCCAGCTCCTTGCCTGCCACACCCACCCCAACGCCCTCTACAAGATCTGCGAGGTCACGCCCGGCGACGGCGACACCCTCGTCGAACTCGAGATCACCGCCGGCATGGGCACCGTGGCCCGCCCCAACCACGCCGTCCTGCCCGAAGCCGGTGTCTTCCTCGTGTTCACCCTCGCACCCGCCCCCTACCGGATGCCGGAATTCCCTACACGAGACCAGACGCCCTGGACCCACGGCGGGCCTCCTGCCGACCCGCCGGACCACAGCGACGGCGACGGGGACGAGGAGAAACAGTGACACCGCCCCACCCGCAGCAGCAGACGGCCCAGACCGCCCGCACCGTCCTGGAGCAGCTGCCCACCCTCACCCACCGCGCACTCGTCGTGGACTCCCCGCCCGGCGCCGGGAAATCCACCCTGGTCGCCCAGGCCGCCGACGCCCTCACGCGACCCGGCGCCCCCTGCGTCGTCATCGCCCAGACCAACAGCCAGGTTGACCACCTCGTGCGGCGATTCACCCGGCACCACCCGCACCTGCGGACCGCCCGGCTCACCGCAACGGATCACACCCTCCCACACGACCTGCAGACACATCCCAGCATCCGGATCGCCACCCGCATCGAACCCCTCGAGACGACGGCCGACGTCATCGTGGGAACCGCTATGAAATGGGCCACGGTCAGAGGCCGCCAATGGCCGTGGGCGATCATCGACGAGGCCTACCAGATGCGCTCCGACACGCTCTTGCTGACCGCAGGCCTCTTCGACCGGGCCCTCTTCGTCGGAGACCCCGGCCAGCTCGACCCCTTCTCCGAAGCCGACACCGACCGCTTCCACGGCCTGCCTCACGACCCCGTGAACAGTGCGATCGCCGTCCTGCTCGCCAACAATCCCGACCTGCCCGTCCACTGCCTGCCCGTGTCCTGGCGCCTGCCGCCCTCGGCCGTCCTCCCGATCAGCAACGCCTTCTACCCCTTTACGCCCTTCCACGCCGCAAGCTGCGAAGCCGACCGCACCCTCACGTTCTCCCCCCTCGACATCCGCACCCCCACCGACGAGGCCATCGAACACGCCGCCCGAACCGGATGGGCACTGTTCGAACTACCGGCCCGCATCGCCGGCCGGCACGACGCCGAAGCCTTCCACGCCACCCTCGGCATCGCCGAGCGGATGCTGACCCGGCGCGCCATCACCATCTGCGAGGAAAACCCCGAAGGCCACACCCTGCAGCCCGGCGACATCGCCATCGGCACCGCCCACCGCAGCCAGACCCACGACATCCGCGCGCTCCTGGCCCGCCACTACCCCCGGCTCCACGGCATCACCGTCGACACCGCCAACCGGCTCCAAGGCTGCGAATTCCGCGTCACCATCGCCCTGCACCCCCTCTCCGGCCGTGGCGACGCTTCCGCCTTCCACCTGGAAGCCGGCCGCCTGTGCGTCCTCACCTCACGCCATCGCCACGCCTGCATCGTCGTGGCCCGCGCCGGCATCGCCGAACTCCTGGACGCCCACCCCTCCAACGCCCCCGCACACCCCGGAGCCGCTTCCAAAGTCGCTGACGGCTGGGAGGCCAATCACGCAGTCCTGGACCACCTGGCCGACCACACCATCGGTTCCCAGGCGCAGCCCGGCCGCCGACGCGGATGAGCAGCATCCGGCACCACGCACACGATGTGCGCACTGGCCGGGCCGCAGACACCTGCGGCGTGCCAGCCAGGTGGTTGGTGCATCCGGACGCCCTGTTTTGAGGCCGGGGAGGCGGTAGCTGGGGAAGGCCTCGTTGATCTGTTCTTGCAGACGCTCCAGCAGCCCCGCCAGCCCGGCCCCACCGCGTGGATCCGCACGGGGATCTGTAGCGGGTGGGGGCCAGGGGTGGCGGGGTCGTCAGTCATTGCCTCGTCCACCCACGGCGTGTTCCTGTAGGCCCCGCCCACGCGGTGCTCAGTCCTCGTCGTCGTGGGTGGCGTCGCCTTCGGCTGCTGACATGTGGTGGATGCTGACGCCTGTTCGGCAGCGGGAAGCACCGATCGTGTCCTGCAAGCGGGTAAATAGGTCAGGACGGATGAGCAGGTCCGCTCCTGCGACCACGGGCAGGAGAGGCTCGTAGCTTCCGTCGTGGACGAGGTGACCGTGCCACTGACGACAGATCAGTGCTTCACCGGCGGTGTCGCTGAGGCTGAACCCGCAGATGCCGTTCGTGGGTTCAAGGTCGAGTGCGGCCACGACGCTGGCGGCGGGGGCAAGTATGTAAGGAGGTAGGCCGAGGCCGCTTCGGCGGCGGGGCGCGTCGACCATGCTGGTGCTGCCGGCGGTGGTGAGCGCCATGAGCGCCTGGTCCGCGGCGCTGATGTGCGCGGCTGCCGACTCGGCCCGCGGGAAGCCGAGTCCCAGCCGACGCCACGGACGGGTCCACAGCTGCCGGGGGGCCTGGGAGACGGGCAGCGTGTCAGGCGGTGGATCGCCGTTGAGGGCCTCCAGGCCGACGATGATCTGTAGTTGGCGGGCGGGCCGATCTGGATGGCGGCGTGCAGGGGTGCGCTGCCGCTCGAAGAGGCCGATCTGTACCCAGCCTGCATGGGGGCCGTCGTCCACGCGAGCAAGGGCTGCGGCGCCGCCCGGCAGGATGCGCAGGCCTGTGAGCGAAGCGAAGCCGGGCGTCGGCCACGGTTTGTCCGCTTGATGGCTGTCGCTGAACCAGGGTGCTGGATCGAGCGAGCACACCAGCGCCTCGGGACGGGTCAGGGGGCGGGGAACGCGGGCGAGTTCGGCCCGCAGGGCTGCCCGGGGGTCGTCACGCAGTCGTGCGGCCGCGTGATGTTCGAAGTTTTGGGCGTTGCCGAGCTGTCCGGCTTGGGCGAGTGCGGCGCGCAGGCCGGCGGCGGCGTGCTGCAGGGCGTCTTCGGCGGAGGCGTGGTCGGCGAGGTAGGCATCGGGAAGTTGGCTGCGGTGTCCATTGGTCAGCAGGTTCAGCTGAGTTCCCATCAGCGTTTCGACGTCGGGGAAGGCATCGGCTACGAGGTCGATGACGGTCTCACGAAGCCCGGGTGGGTTGCCGGCGGCATCGAGGCGATCACCCAGATAGTTGTCGACGAGGTCGGCCGCGTATTGCCGCGGGTCGTTCATGCGCTCTCCTTGGGGTCGGAGAGGGCGGCAACGGCGCGTACGAGTATCGGATGGGCCGCAGTCGCTGGCGGTGAGGGCGGCTGGTGGCCGGCGCGGGCCAGGACGGCGGCGGCCTCGGCGCGGACGGACAGCATGTCACTGCCGCACAGCGTCACGAGCTGGTCGAGGAGGGCGGCATCCAGGGGCCCGTCAGGCAGGTGGCTGTGCAGGACGGTCAGGAGCCAGGTCAGGGGGCCAGCGCCGAGGCTGAAGGAGAGGACGTGTGCGAGTGCAGCCTGGGCCGGGCCGGGGCGGCCGGCCAGGAGAACCGTCGCTGCGATTAGGGCGCGGCGTTTGTCGCCGCGTTCGGGCAGGGCGAGCGTGGCCAACGCAAGCCGGCACAGCGCCGTGTCGATGTCGTGCTGGGTCGTCTGCTCGGGCACCGGGAGGTAGGCGCCGTGGTCGAGGCGGGCGCGGCCGGGCAGGCGGTGGGCGATGACCTCGTATGCCGCGTCCCAGCAGGCGAGGGCGCTGGCAGCCGTGGGCGAAGCGTGCGGGGGCTGAACGGCGAAGGCCGAGACCAGGGCCAGGCTGACGCCGATTGTGCGGTGGTAGGACCCCTCGGTAACGGCGTGGGTCACCTGGTCTGCGAGATTGTGGGCTGCGGTGTCGGCGTCTGCGGCATGCGCCTGCCGCCACAGATCCAGCCGGTCGTTGCCGGCGAAGGAGCGCCAGCCACCGCCGCCGCGCGTCTTGGTGTAGGCGAGCATGCCCGCCGTGGCCGCGAGCGGGCCCAGGACATTGGGGTCGGTGTCCTGGCGCATCTGGAATCCCGAGGCGAGGTCGGCCAAGAGCTCAAGGGGGCTGGAGGGGGTCATCTCGTCGGCGATGCGGTGCAGGAGCTGGATGGCGGCTTCGGCTCCCTGGCCGTCAAGGATCTCCAGTAGCCGCCAGCCGACCGCGTTGGCCAGGGCGTCCCTCGACCACCGCGGGCCCGAGGGGGCGTCGTATGCCTTGCTGTTGCGGTCGCGGACTGCGGCAAGTACGCCGGCGGCACCTTCCGGCAGCGTCGGGCGCTGCTGGGCGTGCAGGTAGGCGCCTGTGGTGGGGCGCTTCTCGGGGCCCGACCAGTTGCGGGAATTGTTGGTGGGCACGGGACGGGGCGTCCAGGGCGGGCCGCCTTCGCCGCCACAGCGCTGTGCCGCCGTGCGCAGCGCAGCGGTGGGCTCGGCTCCGGCATTGTGCGACACGGCGAACAGGGTCTGGTCGTCGTAGGTGGAAGTGATCGCGTTGGCCAGCACCGGCAGGAGACGCAGTGTGTGTGCCGCGTCGTCGGCGGGCAGGTCGGCGAGCCGTGTGAGCAGGGCGATGTCCTGGTCGATGCTGCGGCCTCCGGGCCCTGCCGCGATGCGGAGCGCGGCCAGGACGACGGGATCGGCCCTGTCCGCCTGGGTGGTCAGCAGCTGGTGGTGGGCCGCGTCCACCCGGCTATCGGGCAGTCCGGGCTCGGTCAACAGTACCTGGGCGCCCAACTGCGCGGCAGCCTGCGGATCCAGGCGCGTCAGCAAGCGCCACCACTCGGCAGGCGTTCCCGCCGTCCCCCGCCCGTCGGTGCGGTCCGCGACGAGATAGACAAGAGGCTGCGTACGCGCCAGCCGCACACGCGCCTGGACGGGATCGGCTTGCACCAGCTGGGGCAGCGGATCGAGCAGCTCCTCGATCGTGATGTCCTTGTGGCTGCCGTAGGCGGCCAGGTCGCGGGCGGCGCGTTCCCAGCAGCGTTGCGCCTCGTGTGGGTCGTCGCAGGCGAGACTCACGCGGGCCATCTCAAGCTCGAAGTCGGCGTCCTCCGCGTACAACGCACGGCTCTCGGCTTGTGCTGTGCGCAGCGTGCCCATGAGCTCGCGCACGACATCGGCCCCGGCCTGGCCGACGCTCGCCGTGAGCAGGGACAGCAGCTCCGTGGTGACCAGAGGGCCAGTTCCGGCCATGCCCATGAGGGAGGTGGTGGTGCCGCGGCTGACGGTCTGCAAGGAGGTGATGCCCAGCGCGACGTCGTTGCCCCGCAGCAGCGCGACACCGTCGTGCAGCACTTGCCGCACCTGCCGATGGATGTCCGCAAGATCGCAGGCCCGCGGCTGGCCCGTGAACGCGTGCGCGTGCTGGGCCAGTTGCTCGAGTGCTACACGCACGGTGGCGGACGCGGTTTCGGCCGAAAGGGCGCCCGCCTCGATATCACGGTGCAGGCCGACAGTGGCGAGAGTGAAGCGCAGCCAGGCACGGTAGAAACCTTCGCCGTCCAGAAGGGGGAGCAGCCGGACGGGCGCCTGCGGATCGGCTGCGTGCGCCACCATGAGCAGTGCCAGCCACCTGCTCACCGGCTCCGACAGGCCGCTGGCACGGTCGGTCAGCACCTCGCGAGTTGCCTCAGTGAGAACAGCGCTGATATCTCCGGAAAAGACCTCCTCGGCCAGGTCCGCCGTTGTCAGACCATGACGGAGCAGACGCCGCGGGTCGCACGGGCCGCTCGCCCAGGCCGCCGTGGCCAGCGTGCGCGCCGACGGCAGTTCGCCGCCGGCGCTGTCGCGGGCATCGGCCAGATACAGCAGAAGTGCGGTGCGCCGGTCGGAACGGTCGATGAGCTCGATGCTCTCCACCAGCGGAACGAAACCGAGACAGTCCAGCAGCACATCGAGCGCAGGCTCCAACGGCGGCGGGTTCTCCTGGTCAAGGAATTCAGCCACCCGCCGCGCGAGCGGGCGTTCAGGGGCAGAACGGTCGGTATCGCGGTCCGGCAGCCGGATCCGTCCGCGCAACTCCGCAAGGAAGACGGACTCGTCGCTGTCGGAACCGTAGTGGGTACTCTCATCCTTGCGTGCCTCGTCCCAGGCCGTCAGGTACGCCTCCCATGGGGCGGCGTAACCCGCCCGGTCGACCGCCGCACACAGCTGCAGGCCCCACCGCGCCGCCATCGTGGTCACACCCTCGTACATCAGGCTTGCCGCCACGCGGTCGGCTCCCGACAGCGCCACCAGCACATCCGCATACGGCACCAGGGAGCCCGGCAGGCCCTCGTCCTCGTAGGTCGCCCGCGCCCGGGTCAGTTCGATACAACGCACCAGCGTGGGCCAGTCGTTGCGTGCCGCCGCCCGCCGTGCGGCCACGGTCAGGGTGTGGACGACGGCCTGCGGGGGCTGCAGCCCGGCAATTGCGCGGGAGAGGAAATCGGGCCCGATCAGCAGAGCGAGTTCGTCGTCGCGGCCCAGAGCGGACAGAAGTTCGGGCAGGTGCCGGAAGGCGCGAGGGTCCGTGAAAAACCCGCGCTCGGAGAGCCACTCGGCAGCCCGGACCCGTACCTGGTCGACCCACCCGTGGTCACCGTCGATCCGCCGGATGAAGCGGCTGAAACTCTCATGATGGATCTTCAGTCCGCCGATGCCCGGCTGCTGCGCGACGATCGGCGCCACGCTGGTCAGCGCGGCACCGAGCTGCATTCCGGGCAGCGGGAAGATCTCCTCGAGCTCCGATGCGGTCACAGCGAAGTCGCAGACCGCGAGCATGCTGACAGCAGAACGCTGCCCGGGGGTCAGACCGGCCAGCAGATAGGCGTAGTAGTCGTCGAGGTCGTGCGCCGACGACGGCACCGTCCGCAACCTCTCCAGAGGATTGCCGGCACCATCCGGCGCCGGCGCCGCTCCCAGGCCCGGGGCAGGACCAACGGCCTGCCGGCACAAATACGTGGCGTACAGGGCGTTGCCTCGAGAGCGCTCCTCGATCAGTGCGACCGCGGCCTTCGCCCGCGCAGCGGGATCGAGCCCCTCGCCGGCAGGGGAAGACGCCAGGGCCGTCAACACGCCCAGACGGTCCGCCAGAGCATGCAGTTCGGCGCGGTTGAGCGGGGCAACAGTGAGACGGGAGGCACCGGCGTCGACGGCCTCGAGGTGAGGGCCGGGCTGACTGGCCAGGACGATCACGACACCGTGCGGCAGTTCCAGGGCAGAGAGGTCCGCGACCAGAGAGGCCGCCGGGTCCACCCGCGGACGAAAGGCGCTGCCGGTGGTGGATCCAAGAACCCGGCTGACATGGTCGATACCGTCCACGATCAGCGCGATCGGCCGGTCCGGTGCCAGGCCGCGCGCGGCAGTGACCGCGGCCGTGAGCGTCTCCGGCGTGGCCGCGTAGCGTGGCCTGACCTGCGCCAGCGCCTCCGGAACGGCCGTCCCCAGCTGCTTCAGCAGGCTGCCGATCACGACCTCGGTCAGCACACGCTGCTCACGGTCGATGTCCGCAGCGCCGAGCCAGCAGTGATGCCGCACCGCCAGCCAGGTCTCCCGCAGCGCATCCCCGAGCTGCTCACACAACCACGACTTGCCGATGCCGGGAGCACCGGTGACCACCACGACACCCCCCTGCTGAGCAGCGTCCTTCACAGCCGCGACCACGCCCGTGAGCACCGTAGGACGTCTTACCTCGGTGGCACGGTCCACGGGGTGCCCCTCACGGACCGCTCCGAAGTCGACTTCCAGACTCAGACGAGGAAGCAGGTCCTCGACCATCACGGTCCCCGCCCGGCTGCGCGCCGCTTTGGCCGCCTCGATCAGGGCCAGCGCCACTTCCTCGGGCGTGCGGTGCCGGTTCGGCGGCCGTCCGGCACCGAGTTCTTCGGTGATGCGGTGCAGCAAGGCCGCCTCGGCTGGCCCGGGCTCGCGAATGTTGAGCGAACACGCCGGAAGATCCGTGTCGACGACCAGGGACGCGCAAGCGCGGTTGAGCAGGTCATCACTGACCTGGGCGAGTATCTCCTTCCACGGAGCGTGTGCACGCAGCGCAGCGGCGTCGAAACGGAACCGTTTGCTGCTCAAGCCGTGCAGTGCAGGCCCGGGATCGGTGCTCGCGTGGATCGGGCGCAGCACCCGGGTCAGCTCGGGATCCTCCGGCTCCGTGTCGCGCACCACGAGGCGGTGCGAGGCATCCGGATCCGAGGTGAAGCCGTGGTCCATGGAGGAGAAGAGCAGATCCAGGCGTAGGCCTCGCTTGTCCTTCGTGAAACTCTCCAGCGACAACGCGCGGTCGTGATCCGTGTGCTTGATCTGCAGCCGCTCGCGGCTGCCGGTGCCCCACTCGCACGTGATGTCATCGAATCGGTCCCCGGTGAACATCTTCGTGTCGACCAGCAGGGAATTCGCACGTCCCACCGCCAGGTCCACCAGCCGCAGCGCGGTGAGCAGGTCCTGGTAGGCGTAGCCAAGGTGTGTCGGGCGCAGCCCCATGCTCACCTCCAGCGTGCCTTGCTCACTTGGCACCCCCCATGGTGCGCGTCGCGGTCACCCTAACCTCCCTGACGTACCGGGACGGAACGGAAACCCAAGGGGAGATCGTGTGTGCAAGATCCAGCTGGCCCGGGAACACCTGGAAGGTTGGGCACCAGCAGCGGCTCTCGCACGCGAGATCGACGGCGGCGGCCGCACCGACCTGGTCGTCGACGGCTTCGCGTACCAGATCGGGGGCGTCAGGCTTCGACGTTGATGCCGTAATCGGTGGCCAGGCCCGCGAGGCCGGTGTTGTAGCCCTGTCCGACGCCACGGGCCTTCCAGCCGTTCGTATGGCGGTAGAGCTCCACTGCGATGGTGACGGTCTCGCCTGAGGAGAACGGCCCCGGCGCGAAGGCCAGTTGGG
This sequence comes from Streptomyces sp. NPDC002742, assembly GCF_042888885.1. Taxonomy (NCBI): domain Bacteria; kingdom Bacillati; phylum Actinomycetota; class Actinomycetes; order Kitasatosporales; family Streptomycetaceae; genus Streptomyces; species Streptomyces sp. NPDC002742. Next base: position 22,958 of record NZ_JBIAQF010000036.1, on the reverse strand, counting down.
TGCCGGAGGGCTGGATGATGTCTGCCTGCCACTGGGTGTGCTGGTCGAAGACGGTGGTGGGCTGGGCGTCGAGGTCGATGCTGACGATGACGGTGATGGTGGTGATGTCGTCGGGGATGAGGCTCAGATCGGCGGTGACGGTGTCTCCTCCGACGCGGACTCCGTCGTGGTGGGGGTGGTTGTAGAAGACGAGGTCGTGGTCGTTGCGTACCTTGCCGTTGCGGCCGAGGAGTACAGCGGAGACATCGACGGGTGCGCCGGTGCAGGTGATGCGGACCGTCGTCGGCTCCGTGGCCACGGCCGTGTTGGCACCCTTGGCCAGCAACTGCCCAGCAGCGTTTTCCCCGTTGCGGGCCGGGACGGCGGGGGAGGGGGGTGCGATCGGCGGCAGGCTGGTACCAGTAAGAGCCGCGATGACATGCTGGAGGATGGGCCAGCCTTCGGTTTCCTCGCCAGGCCAGGGCCAGGTCAGTCGCTGAGCGCCGAACTCCTTGGCGGTCGGCGGCCGCCCGAGTGCTTCCTGTAGTTGAAGGTGGCGCAGGCTTTCGGTGGCCAGGCGGCTGAGCTGCCACTGCCGTTGGGTTTCCTCCGGGCTGTTAACCCAGGCGTCGTGGTCGACGGGCTTGCCGCCCAGCTCCTGGTACACCCGGCGGGCGAAGTCGTAGCCGTCGCCGGCCAGCAGGCGGGCGGGCCGCTCCTGCGGGGAAGACGCCGGCTCTCCGATGGCCGTGTACAGCGCCCCCAGGTCGCCGCCCGTCCAGTGGTTGGCTGCCGTGGTCGCGAACCGGGCGAACTGGGGCAGCGTGGGGGGACGCCCCTTGGCGGCGACGAAGCGGTGATGCTGGTGGGCGACCTCCTCCAACTCGGAGCGCCAGCGGCCCTCCACGAAGGCACCGAGATACTGCTCGGCCCAGGCCCGCCGGTGTCGTGTGATGAGGTCCCGTACCCGCTCGAAGCCGTCCCGACGGGCGCCGTGACTCATGCTGGAGGTGAACGTCATCTGCCCGTACGGGGTCTCGACCGTACTGTCCTCGCTGTCCGTGATCTCCTCCTCCGGCCCCAGGAGTTGTTCGGCGGCTTGCAGTTCGCGGAAGAAGGCGGTGTCGACCGGGCATCCGGCCGCGCGCAGGGCGGCCAGCGGCCTGCTGTAGTAGCGGTCGACGCGGTCCAAGGTGGTGCGGGAGTAGGGGCCTTCGCACACGAACCAGGCGGTCAGGCCCACGCCGTGCCAGAACTCGGCCGCGGGACCGAGGGCTTCGGCCATGGTCTGGTGCGGGCGCGGGTTGCTGACGATGCTGCTGGGATACCGCGCAAGCGTCACCGTCTCCCACAGCCGCCCCACCCGTTCGAGGACATCGGCGGGCAGACGCTGCCGGTACAACTGGGGGGTCAGCCCCTGCTCGGTTGGGTTCAGACTCATCAGATCCTGATCGACCAGCCCCCACAACGACGGCATTCCCCGTGGCTGGCCGGCATGCGCCTGGTCGAAGCCTGCCCACCAGCCGCGCAGGGCCGCAGCCCGCTCCTCCACCGGAGACAGAGAACTGCCGCCGCCGAGGAAGGCCGCGAGCATCGCATGGACCTCGTCTTCCGCGATGCCCGCCTCGGCAGCCATGCCGGCCGTCTGCGTGGCCATGCCGACGTACAGACGCGGCTCGGGCAGAGCGGTGATGATCTCCTCATCCGGGTGAGGGGGAGCCTGAAGGTAATCCAGCACAGCCAGCCAGTCGCCCCCGAAGTACGCGGAGACGACCGGCTGCAGCTCTTTGGTGAGCACCCGGCGCGCCAGGGCTGTTCCCGTCCTGGCCTTCTTGGCGAAACCAGCCATCAGCCCTTGCAACCGCTGGATCCGGTGGCGTGCGGCGAGCTGCACGAGGTCGGCGGCGGCAAGGGTGTCCAGCAAACGAAGGCGGGCCTGCTGCTGTCCCGCACGGTCCAGCTGGTGCCAGCCGCCGCCGAAGCGGAAGGCTTCCAGCGCGCTCTCGTCGATGCCCAGCAGCCGGTAACGCTCCTCGATGAGTGTCCAGAACCGCTGCTGTTCTGTGCGAGGGAAGATCTCTCCTGCCGCCCGCAGCCGGATGGGCTGAAGCAGTGTCTCGAACAGCGGCACCAGCAGCGCCCACAGCAGCACCGTGTCCCAGTCCTCCACAGCGGTGAGGCGGGCGGTGTCATCGGCGGCCAGCGTCAGAGCGTGGCCAGGGCGTTCACGCAGCAGATACGGCAGATTGACTGCCCCTGCCTTGACCGAGAGTTTCTGGGGCAGGTACCACGCCCCGAGCCGCTGCTGCTCCTGGACCCCGAAAGCGTTGGCGCAGAAGACTTCCTCTTCCCGGGTGAGGGCCGTCACCTTGGCGGTGTCCGGCGTGTGGCGTCCTCGGCCGGGGACGACGGTGGCCACCGGCCGTCCGGCGAGCCCTGTGGCCAGCAGTCTGGCCGCCAGGGCGTCGATGTCGGCGAACCGTTGCTGCTGCCCGGCCGCCCGCTCCAGGGCAAGTGCCTGCTCGGGACTACATTCCACGGTCGGCTGCCACCAGCGTGTCGGGTCACTGGCCACCAGTCAGCCTCCGCATGTACTCGACGAACTGCTCAAACGGCACCGGCGCAGCGGTGTTCTGCGCATAGACGGCGTAGCGCTGGGCCATCAGCTGCATCTCCCGCTCCGTCCTTCGGGCCTCCACACGGTCCAACTCGTGCACCACGCGCTGCTCGACGCGTCCCCGCTCGTACAGCACGAACGCGTCCACCCCGCCCAGGCCCCCACCGGCCCCCTCCGCGGCGCCGCCGGGGCCGGGGAGATCCCCTTCCATGGTGGTGGCGTCGATCAGCGGGACATCCAGGAGCACAGCGGGATCCATGTCGTTGTCCGCGCACATGGCCTCCAGATGCTCCTCCAGGCCGAGTTCGGCAGGCAGACCACGTCCAGGTACTGCTGGTCGGCAGCCACCGCGGTCTGGCGCAGGACGCGGACACCGCGGCCGACGAACTGGTAGAACTCGCCGAAGCTGCCATAGGGGCGCAGCGGCACGACCACGGTGATGGGCGGGAAGTCGTAGCCCTGGCCGAGCATCCGCAGCTGCACGATGCCCTGCAGATCCCCGGCGTCGGACTCGAAGCGCCGCCGGGTGGAGGCGATCGCGGAGGCGGGCATGCTGTGGTGCAGCGTGGCACTGGGGATCCCGTATTCTTCGGCGATCCGTGCGATCTGTTCAGCATGCGCCTGGCCCATCGCTGCGAACAGCGCCCTCGGCTTGACGGGTGCAAGCAGCTTGGCCTGCGCATCCAGACACGCCCGCGTCACGGCCATCACCTGGTGGATCGGCGCCTCGGACTGTGCGGTGATGCGTGCCATCTTCCGCTCGTCGCCCAGCGTGGCCAGCAAAGCAGCACGGCCCACGATCTGCTCGCGCCGCCCGTCCGGCCACACCGCCTCATACACCGTCGACGCCACCTCGGGAGCGAACCGGTGCACCCGCAGGTTCTTCGCCGACCCGTCCGCGACGGAGTCCACCAGCCGGTAACGGTAGACGACATCGGCGTCGATCGGCTTGCCGTCCAAACGCTGGAAGCACGCCGACATCAGCAGTGTGCGCGCACCCTGGAAGTGGGCGAACAGCCGCTGGTAGGAGGCGCTGGCCGCGATGTGCGCCTCGTCGACGACGATGAAGTCGATGTCCTCCGGCTCCAACTTGGCCAGCAGGTCTCCGTCACTGTCGCCCGTGCCCAGCGCATGGAAGTTGGTGACCAGGATGTCCGCGTCCAGCAGCCGCTCACGGCTGACCTGGCTGATCTGCCCGTCGTCCGCGTCCAGGACGAGCGTGGCCGGCGGGCGAGCGCCGGGCAGCAGCGGCCCGCCCGCCAGCCCATACAGGACGTTGCCCGGCATCCCCGGATCGAGGGCCTTGGCGAAGGTGCCGCGGATGACCGAGCCCGGGGTCACCACCAGCGCCCGCCGTCTGCTGAACGACAACGCGGCCGCCACCCCCAGGGCCGTCTTGCCCGACCCCACCGCCATCACCGCAGCCGCATGCCGGCCGCCGGAGGCGTAGTAGTTCGCCAACGCGGCCAATGCCTCGTCCTGGCACGCCCGCAGCGGCGCCCGGTCCACCCTGGCCTGTACACCGGCGAAGTACGCCCCGCCTGAAGGCAGTTCGGCACCGCCAGGCGGATCGGCTGCCCGCATCGGATCGCCAGCCATGTCCGGGATCTCGATACGCGGCATGGCTGTCACCAGCGGCGCCAGGAGCGGATCCTGCCTCAGCATCGCCTGCAGCTGGGCCACGCAGCGCGCCGTGTCCGTACGCACCGCGTCGTAGGAGAACCGCAGCACCGTCAGACCGGTCGCGGCCAGATCGTTCTGTCGCAGCCGGTCGTAGGTGAACGCGGCCCGGTCACTGTGGAAGGCGAACCCGTCGAGCTCGACGGCCAACTGCAGCGCCTCACCCGCGAAACGATCGACGCGTCCACGGCCGGCGTGAGCACCCACCGCAAGAACGCCTCCTCCAAGTAGGAGGCAGCCGGGATCAGTCGCTCCAGACCCGCACTCATGACGATCCACCCTGTGCCGCAGCCTCGGCAACCAGCGCTTGGGCTTTCTCCGACAGCCGGGCCGCCACATCCTCGCTCTGCCCGAAACGGGCCAACCGCCGCGCCAGCTCAAGTGCTTCCGTGAAGGCGCCCTCGCGCTCCAGCAGGCCGATCAACCGTGGCACCGAGGACACCCGCACAAACGCCGCCGGAGCATCAGTGGTGTCGAAGGACACCGCGTGCGGGGTTGCTTCCATCAACTCCAAGTCCAGCAGGGCGAACACCTCAAGCGCGGCGAGGGCCCCAGGCTCCGCACGACGTGTACTCCACAGCCGATCGACCGCGCTCTGCAGAACAAAGTGGTAGTCCCTGGCCGAGCCCGGAAGCTCCAGCGCCTCCCAGACACGGGCGATCAGCTCAGCGCCGCGCGCGTCGAACGGCACATGCCGGCTGGCCGGTGTCGCAGACGTACTCCCCTCGGCGGTCGGCCACATCGGCGAGCCGTACGACTCGTCCGGACGAATCCCTGCGCCCGGCAGCGCCTCCCGCACGACACCCGGGCTCCCGGCAAAGGCAAGGCCAGGGACAGCCGCCATGCGCTCAAACCATGCCCCCACGTTCCCCCTTCACGCAAAGAGGCATGCACCCTCACCTACAGCGAAGTCGCCCCACCCGCCCCCTGCGGTGCTTCATTGTCGCAGCCACACACTCTCTGCACCCCGAAAGGGGATATGTACTCCGCTCTCCGTCACCCGCCCCGGCGGGCTGCTGCCGGCCACAGAAGGGGAACCAGACGCCCTTGTCGCCCACTCGACCTCGTGTCCTGGGTCGGGAATTTCGCTTCACACGCCTCTCGGCCAGCTGCACCCGGGATGGCGCACACTCTGGATGGTTTCGGGTTAACTCGATTTTCCAGGTGGTCTGAGCAGGGACGAACGACGTACCTGCGTTTCACGACGGTGAACACGTCAGCCTGAACGGGCGCCGATCAGACTGGCCTTGAGAGCGTTGGCGAGGGAACCTTGAGGCATCGACGGCGGGCACGATCCCGCACCAATCCCTTCCCGAATCACCCGGGTTGGGTGCCTCACCCCTACCTTCCTGGAGTTGCTCTCATGTCCGCCTTTCCCCTGCCCGCCGCCAGCCCCGAGCCGTCGGCGTTCTGCTCCACCCGCCTCCCCGCCCGCACCCGGCCGGGTCGGCTGGGCATCCCCGAGGTCGTGGTCATCGTCGTGGTCGTCCTGGCATCGGCCGGACTGGCCGCCGGCAACCGGCCCGTCCCGGCCGCGCTGGTCGTGGTGGCCGCCGCCGTGGCCGACCTGATCACCGGCCGCCGCTCCAGCGAGGTCGCCAAGCCCTCCCGCCGCCGCAGCCGGTGACGATGGGCCGCCCCACCAAACCCGTCGCCGTCGGCACCAGCCCCCGACTGCGGGTCCTGGCCGCCTACCTGCGCCAGCTCAAGGGCGAGACCCGTACCACCTACGCCGCCCTGTCCGAGCGCACCGGCCCACCGGACACGCCCGGGTACCGCGGGGCTTCCACCCTCAGCCAGGCCGCCCGCGGCACCCACCTGCCCCCGCTCGAGACCGTCCTCGCCTACGCCCGCGCTGCCGGCGACCCCGGCAGCCACTCCACGCAGCGGCGGGAAGCGACAGCCCTGAGCCTGTGGAAGGCAGCTGCAATCGAGAAAGCCCGCCCGCAGCTGACCGGCCGCGGCCGACGCACCCGGCAGGTCCGCACCCCCGCCTCCCTGGGCCAGGAACTGACGCGGCTGCGCCTGCGGGCCGGCCGGCCCGCTTACAGCGCCATCGAGAAGGCGACCAAGGCCGACGGGCACCGTGTACCGCGTTCGACAGTCCACCTGATCCTGGGCGGGAAGGTCCTGCCCAGCCGAGAGCAGCTGTCCGGGCTCCTGAAAGCCTTCGACGTGAGCGTCGTGGACGCCGCCCAGTGGCACGCGGTCCTTGACCGCATCGAGGACCGCCGGCAACCGCCCGAGCCGCCCCGGCGAGGCAGAGGGTACGTGTGCGCGGACGCCGACCCGGCTGTGCAGGAGTACCTGGAACGCCGCGAGCGCGACGAGGAGATCAAGCGCCGTACCGGGCAGATCCATCCGGACGAGACGTACGAGGACTACGAAGAACGGATGCGCGAGAGGGTGTTCCAGCAGCAGACCTCGGACGACTGGCTGTACGAGGACTACGACGAACCTAAGGGCGACGACGAGCCGGAGGACGAGGCCCAGAGGCAAGCGTGGGCCGCTGAGCAGGCCGCCTTCCGAGCCCAGTTGAAGGCCTTGGTAGAGCGCGCCACCCCCACGGGGCAGGTTGCCGATCATGCCTGACAGCTCTACCGGCTACCGTCTTCCGCCCATCGCCACCCATCCTCCCGGGCAGGATCGGGCGTGATCACCCGCGACTCCCACCCTGGCGTTACATAATTCCGCCCGACATTATGTACCGTCAGCTAGGGTAGGTGGCAGCGTTACATTTTTTGGCGGTCCGGTCGTTCCGCACCTGCTGGCGGCCGCTGCCGAGCCGACTGCTCGACCTTCCCCTCGCAACCCGCTTGCCGCTTCTGCTCTTGGAGTCCCCGGGTGTCCTCCTCGCGTTCATCCCACACCGCCGGTGAGGCGTCTTCCGGCGCTGCCGTGCCGGAAAACTCCGCCCACACTGCCCCGCCTGGAGCCTCAACGGAGCCGTCCGACCAGGCTCCGAGCTGGGCGGGCAACTGGCCCCTGAGTTTCCCGACGCCTCCCACCCCGTCCGCAGCGGCCAAGACAGCCTCCGAAGACGCTGGCCGCCGACACGGCGAGGACAGCCAACCCGAGTCAGTTGAGGGCCCGTTGACCAAGCCGGGAACAACCTCCACCGCCCCTGACGTGGAAACACCACACTCCCTGCCGCGCACCGGCCCGGCGACGCTGCACGAGGCCCGCAGCACACTCAAGCAGATGATCAACGCCGCCATCGAAGGGCACCCCACACCCCTGACGCGCGGCCCGCACCATGCACTGCTTACCACCCCCGCCCACGCAACCGAACTGGGCTGGGACCTCACCCAAGCCCCAACCCACAGCTTCGCGGGCGCTCGCAAAACGCTGGGGGACCTGATCCAGTACGGCGCGGAGGGCCACCCCCAGGTGCTGTGCCGCCACAAGGCCCCCGTCGCCGTACTGCTCGCCGCAGCCGTGGACGGCACCCCCGCCCCGCCCGCACCTCAAGCCGAGCCCACACCCGACACAGCAGCTCCGGCTGCAACAGCAGCCCCGGACTCCACCACAACACCCCCTGAGGGCCGGCAAGCGGTCCAGAACCCCCTTCCGACCACAGCAGCCGAAGCCGATGCCGCCAGAGACCTCGCACCCGTGCCGACAACTACCCCTGCCGAAGCGGCCGCTGCACCCACCACGCCCTCGGAACCACAGCCGGAACCGGCGCCAGCAGCCCAAGACACGCCTGCGCCTGCCAGTACACCCCCCGCCTCACCCGGCACCATCCCGGCCCCACCGGCCCCGCCGACCATCCCCACCGGCTCGCCAGCCGCTACCGCTCCAACCCCCGCCACCCCCACACCCGGCCCCCCGGCACTCCAGCACCCGGTCACACCGCCGACCGCCCTCCCCGGACCCCCCTCGGCCCCACCCGAGCAGGGCCGGCCGGCCCCCGCTCCCGCGACGCCCGGTACCGGCCATGAGACCGCCATCGCGGCCGGCGGCCCACCAGCCATCACTGCGCCGCGCACTCTGCGGCGCCTGGCCGCACTCGCGCAAGCCCTGGACACCGTCCTCCCGACCACCGTCCCCACCGGTGAAACCACCACACCCACACCCCTGATGGGTCTGTCGACCGGCATCCGCGCCCTGGACGACGCCCTCGGCGGCCTGCAGCCCGGCCGCTTCTATCTCGTTGCCGCCGCCCCAGGCGCCGGGTCCAGCCTGATCGCCACTGCCGCCTCACGCACCAGCGCCCTCGACCAGCACCGACCCGTCCTGTACGCCGCCTCTGGACTCACCCGCGCCGACATCGCCGCACGCATCGTCGCCGCGCACCTGCCTGTCGACTACCGTCGCCTGCGAGCCGGCCGCCTCACTCCCACCGAGCAGGACGACGCCGCGGCCCTCCACCACCACCTGGCCTCAGCCCCGCTGTACATCGACGACGGCACCGATCTGACCACCGACGCGATCGCCGAAAGCGTCCCGGACCTGCCCGGCCTGGCCCTCGTCGTGGTCGACCGCCTGCAGACCACCGAAGACCCCCGGCTGCCGCTGTCCGGCACGGCCCAGATCACCGACGCCGCCCAGGCCCTCGCCCACCTGGCCCGCACCCACGAACTCCCCGTCCTCGCCGCCGTCGACACCGACGACCCCCAGCTGATCGCCGCGCTCAGCCTCGACATCACCATCACCCTGACCCGCGACGCCGACCAGATCCACGCCACCATCACCGAACGCGACCTCGGCCCGCAGACCACCCTCACCCTCCACGCCGACCTCGCCCACGCCCGCATCACCGACCCCACCCACCCCTACGCCAGCCCCACCCCAGCGCCACAGACACCACCGACCGCGAGCCCGCACACCCCCCCCGCACAGACACCGCAAGCGCCCCTCCAAGCCCCCACCAGCCCGCCCCCGGACCCCACGCCCACCGAGCCCGCCCCGACAGCCCACACCGCCGCCCCACGCAGGCCATCGCCCCGCCCCACCACCGCCCCACCCCCGCCCGAGGGCGGCTACGCAAACCGGGACTACAGCTACTTCACCGGCATGATCACCCGCGCCGTCGACGAAGCCCTCCACGACCACGACGGTGACATCACCGCCGCAACCGAAGCCCTGGTGAAAAAGGCCGTCCCGAACGCAATGGCCCTGTTCGAAGCAACCCGCGTCGGCGGGAATTACGAACACACCGTCTACCCGGAAACCCTCGAATTCCTCCGAAAGAAAACCAAAGACGGCGCCGACGAAATCTGGGAAGGCCGCCACAACTGGACCAACACCCACCTCATGGACGCCCTCCAAAACGGCACCCACCCCCCGATCACCGTCAACGCCCTCGACACCAACGCCAGCTTCCTGTCCGCCTTCAAAACCCACCTGCCCATCGGCGCCCTCATCCACGACCCCAACGGTGGCTTCGACCCCAAGCGCTCCGGCATCTACTGCCTCCCCACCCGCCCCACCTGGCACCACCCCGACCTGCCCGACCCGATCGGCAACCGCCGCGAAGACGGCCCCGTCCTCCTCGACGACGCCACCATCCGCCTCCTCGTCCGCTGCGCCCGCCTCGGCCTGTGCGAGGCCCCACACATCACCGAATGCTGGACCTCCGGCACCAGCGAAGGCCTCCTGGAAAAATTCCGCCGCGTCCTGACCGAAGCCCGCGAAAAAGCCATCAAAGCCGACGACGCGGTGACCATCGAATACATCAAAGCCATGTACTCGAAATTCACCTCCACCATCGGAGAATCAAGCGTCAACCGCGACATCCGCCGACCTGACTGGATGCACATCATCCGCTCCCAGGCATTCGCCAACCTCTGGTATAAATCCCACCGAGCCCACAGCAACGGCCTGACCGTCGTCCGCGTCCGCGGCACCGACGAACTCCACGTAGCAGGCGACTGGCGCACCGTATTCACCGAAGGCCGTCTCACCACCCAGATGAAACAAAAAGACCAATACCCCCTGCCGAGGAAGAGCGCCCGATAGATGTCGACCGACGGATGGAAGAACTTCGGCAACTACGGCGCAGACCGCGACCCCGGAAACGTCCACGGAAAAGTCGCCCTCGCCCGCGCTCTCGAAGACGCCCTCGAACGCATGATCATCGACGGCGGAATCAAATCCCCAGTCGACACCCGCCGCGGCCTGAAAGCCCGCATGCGCTACCTCACCACCACCAAAAGCGGCCCCCAAGCCCTAGCCAACGCCGGCATCCACGCCACCCCCGCCACCATCCGCGCCTGGACCCGCGGCACCCAGCGCCCACGCCCAGCCAACCTCGAAGCGATCGACACCGCCTACTGGAACCTACGAGCCCACAACGTGCTCACCAACCCTGGCGCCCTCAAGCAACACCTCAACCGCAACGGCCGCGGCACCCGCATCGAGATCCACCCCGTCAACCAGACCACCGTCGACGAGCCACGCCGCCGCGACAACCTGAGGATCCAGCACCGGCAGGTCCGCTACATCTGGGACGACGCCGTCGACGCCCTCGTCGCCAGCGACCTGGACACCATGGAAGACCTCTGGGACGACGTCATCGCCGAGCTCGACTCCGACTGGGGCGCCTACACCTACGTCTCCTACATCGGCATCGGCGCCTGACATGACCACTGACGGTCTGCGAGGGAGTGCCAATTGGACCTCGTCGTCTGGGCGTCAGTGGCGCAGGTGCGATGCCATCGTCGTTGGTGCGGACGGGTGGTGCTCACCCGTTGTGGCATGAGTGACGAAGAGCCATGTCATTCTCATGCGACCACCAGCCTCGCCGCCTCTCCGTGCTCGTGGGGCTGCTGCTCGCCGTGCTGGTCGCCACCGTGGTGGTCAGGCGGCGCGGGCGTCGGCCTTGGGCGGTGGCGGTTCTGGGACGCGGGCGCCCGTCAACGCCGGGGGAGGGCCGGGCCGTTGCTGGTGGGTTTTGATCTGGTAAAGGACCGTGCCGGCGTCGGGGGTGTGGGTGATGAGGTCGATGCCGTGGTCGTCGGTGGTGCGGGCGATGACGGGGGTGTCGGGTGGGGTGGTGCCGTTGCGGTGTGCTTCCCGGCTGGCCGACCGGTACATGACGGCGAAGGCGTCCGCGAGTACCTGGACGCCCGCGGCCATGACGGTGGGAGCGTTGCGGATGCCGGGGTCTGCGGCGAGGGCTTCGATGGCCGGTCTGATGCCTGCGGCCAGCCGGTCGACGTCGTAGCGGGCGCGGTGTGCGGCGAGGCCTTCGATGGCCGGTCTGATGCCCGCGGCGAGCCGGTCGAAGTCGTAGTGGATGCCGATGTCTGGTCCGCCGTACGCCAGGGGGACCGGGTGGCTGCGGCGGATCAGCTGCGTGAGCTGCCTGCGCGGGGGTGCGGGTCGGGTGCCGCGCTGGGCGGTGACGTGCTGGTAGGCGTCGAGGTACGGGCGCTGTGCGGCCGGATGGATGCCGCACACGGTGAAGAACGTGATCAGCTGCTCGCGGCTGGCGGGCAGGGCCTTGCGGTTGACGATCCGCCAGGCGGTGGCGAGCGGCACCCGTGCCCGGCCCGGCCGGTCGAAGTCGCGCAGGGGCGGGGCGCCGGCCCGTTCGTAGGTTTCGACCAGGACGAGGCTGAAGTCGCGCGCGTCGCGGACGAGGTTGGGGGCCGGCGCCTGGAGCGCGCGGGGCTTGCCGCGCTGGGCGGTGCGGCCGAGGGCGTACAGGCGGCGGGCCTTGTCCTGGTCGGCCGGGCTGGCGCCGCAGGCGCGGACGTAGGCGTCGAGGACGGCCGGGGTGGGGGCGGCGGTGCCGGACTCGGCGCGCTGGACGGCGCTGCGGGAGATGTTGGCGGCGTGGGCCACGGCGCGCTGGGGCAGCCGTGCGGTGTGGCGCAGGGCGGTCAGGTGTTCGGCGAGGTGGGCGAAGGGGCGCTCCGCGTCGCGGGCGGGGGTATGGGTCATGACGGACCGCCTACTTGCCCGCGTCGCGCACGGCGGCCTCGGCGAGGACGGCGAGCAGACGGCGGCCGCCGCCGGCCGCGGCCAGGGTGGCCGCGCCGATCGCGCCCAGGCCGCCCAGCAGTGTGAAGACGCTCTCCAGCGGGGTGTCGGCGAGGAACAGGCCGCTGCCCAGCGCGAGGACGCACAGCAGCAGGATCAGCGCGTGCGTGGGGCCGAACCGCCCCGCCGCCGGGGCCGGTTCGGCGCTCTCCGCCGCCGCGGTGGCGGTGTGGGTGCAGGAGCAGGGCGCGGCCGGTGTGGCTGGGCGGGAGGCGAAGGTGTCGCTCATGGTGCGCAGGACTCCGTCCTGACGGGGGCCGCCGGCAGAGTGCCGGGGCCCGGGGTACTGGTCGCAAGGGTGCGCGGCCCAGGGGCAGTTGGACCCTGCCGGTGATCGGGCTGCGCGGCACAAGCCTTCCACGCACGGCGGTCGCCCCGCCCCGCACAGCGCCCCTTATAGCCGTTATGAGAAGTTCTGGCCTCGCGGGTGTTCCCCGCCTCGCAACCGAATCAGCGGCCCGGCCGGGGCGGGAACACCGGTACGTCGGCGGTGAATTGCCGGGGCGCCGCCTCCGAGGCGGCCCACCGTTTGTTCCAGCCGATTTGCGGTCTGGGCCCCTCCACCAAGACGGTGGTGGACAGCACGGCACCGGCGGCGAGTCCGCCGGTGTCCTCCTGACGGCTCCTGGTCGCAAGCCCGAACCCGTTTTGAGGACTCTGGCAGGCGCGTTGGACCCGCGCCCGCCGACACGTCGGTCCGGCACCGCCCTCGGTGCCGGACCGACGCGCATGCCCGCCACCGCACCGGCGCCCGGCCGGGGTGCCGGTACGAGGGGTGTTCTGCTACTCACCGCCCGCCCGCGAACCGGTGCTGTGCTCCTCCCCGCCCGCTGCCGGTCCGGTGAGTGAGCGTTGTTGGCCGGCTGCGCCGCGCACGAACATGTCGACATCGCCGCCGGCGTATCCCGTCTGGCCGGCATGGAGGCGGGACACGAGGGGCTGTGCCGTCCGCCGGTACCTCTCCGGGTATGCGGGGCTTCCCGGCCGCTCCCGGGGGCCGGTCGGCATTATGACCGACCGGACCCCGGACGCATCCCGCCCCGAGGCGGTTCAGCAACTGCTGGGCGGGGACGGGCAGGACGGCGCCGGAGCGACGACCGGGGTCTGCGCGGCCGGCGGCTGGGACGCCAGGCCGAGCCCCACAAGGACCGCCGCGACGGCGGCACCCGCCGTGATCGCCATGTACAGGTCCCCGCGGGGCGGGATCTCGCTGCTGCGCCTCTTGGTGTCGAGGTAGACGGCGACCAAGGGTTTCTCCTGCTGCCTGTACGAGGGGGCCGGGGGACCCGGACACCGGGAGCTCCTGGGACATGGCCAGCCGCCAAGCAAGGACCGTGTTTCCAGGGCTCTCCCGTATGCGCGGGCCCGTGGACACCAACGACGCTACCGGCAGGGTCTGACAATGAGACGTCCGTGCCAAAACCCTCCTGGCCAGGCCTGTTGTCAGTGCCGTGAGCGCCACGACCGACCGCCCCGACGCGCCGACCGGCACCATCCCCTCCTCCCGCACCGGGGCCGACGGCCCCGGTCCCGCACCTCACCGACCAGGGTCCCGGCAGGGACCCGGCCTCCACCCCCACACGGCCCCCGACAGGGGGCACGCCTCACGCCGGCCAACGGCCGGCCCGGCGTTCGACGCGCCGCTCTCCGCCCGGCCGCGCCCCGGACCGCCCGCGAGGGGTCAACTGACCTTCCTAGTGCGGTGGTTGACCTGCAGTTCTGGTCGAAATCTGCGTATGGGTGATCGGCCGGAGCGGGTTGGAGGCCTTCGAGCGGACGCCGCCGGCGGCGCGAGCGTCGTACGGCGCCGACCGGGTCCGAGGGAGCGACCAGCGCAACTCGGCGTCCCGGCCCGGGGATTCGTCCGCCGTACGGCGGACGTGCTCCCGGAGCCGGGGGAAAGCGCGGGTCTCCGTACGTCGTGGAACGGGTCCGGTTCTGCTGCTCGTCCACCCGCCGCGCGCCGTACGCGCCGTGGCGAGGCTGTACGACGGTGTCGTCCGCGGCGCCCCGGCGGAGCGGACGTCGAGGTGACCCGCCGGCCGTACGGTAGGCGACCCCCACTCAGCCCCTGACGGGCCGTCGGGCGAGATCGTGCAGGTCGCAGCCGGTCGGATCGGAAAGACCGTCAACTCGCGTACTGCGCCCGTTCGGATGGGCGTACCCTTTTGTCATCGTCGCCGCCGAGGGCGGCCTGTTGTGCAGCCGGTGGACACCGCGGTATCCACCGGCAAGACCTGAGTACGCCGCCCGCACGTCACGGGGCGGGTACCCGGATCCGCCTGCGGGTCACCGAAGCGACGCCGGGTCAGCCCAGCGACGGACCGCGGTCCTCACCAGGCGGGCACGGGTGCGTTGCGCTCCGATGGCGCTCTGCTCGCGTACGCCGGTCACCGGCCGCGAGCCCGCCTCGCGCCGGCCCATTCGATTGAGGCCCTGTGAGCACCATCGACATCCCTGACGAGCACGACGACATCGACGGCATCGAGGTCATCGACATCCGCTCCGGCGACCGCTCGACGCCGTTCGAGCACCGCGTCGAGCCGGTCAGCAAGACCACCAAGGCGATCAAGTTCCTCGAGAGCGCCGGCGTCCAGATCTCCCCTGCCGCCGTCCGCCGGATCGCGTTCGGAGCGGTCGAGCCCGGACTCCTCGAAGGCGCCCGCCTGGAGCGCCACCGCGTCGAGACCGGCTGGCTGAGCGTCATCACCTACCGCGCGTACACGCTGCTGCTGTCCCCCGCGATCGAGAACGACCGGCTCCTCGACGAGGCCCACTACGCGGCCGACCCGGACACCAGCGACCACCAGCGGGTCCTGTCCATGCCCACCGCGCACGACACCGACGCCACCCTCGTCTACGCCGACGCCATGGACGACCTCCTCGCCGCCATCGACCGGGCGTCCAAGGGCGTGAGGAAGAACAACCCGCAGGAAGTCGGCCGGCGCATCGTGGAGCGGCCCCTGACGGCCGTCCCTGTCACCTTCCTCAACCCCGGACGCCACCCCGACGACGACCTGAGCCTCGTCGACGGCAACAGCCGCTGGGCGTCCTGCACCGCCGACATCAAGGTCCCGTCCAGCTCGATCCGCCCCACCAACGCCAAGGACCCCGACAGTCTGCTTCCGTCCCACCTCATGCGGCTTCCCCTCGCCGAGCGGCGGGATCTCGTCCGGGAGATCGTCAAGAACGCCCACCGCGACATCAACGCCGCCACCGGCACGAGCAGGGCCGCCTGTGCCAAGCGCGACCAGGCCGCCAGGCTCCTCAACGCGATGACCGTCCCGGTGCAGGTCATCGTCGGCTACACCGACGACAACCCGACCATGGGCATGGGACGCTTCCCCGTTGCGGTCCGCTCGCTGCTGATGCGAATGAACGTCGGGGTGAAGTCGTTCGATCCGTCCTCGAAGAACAGCGTCACCGCCGAGGAGATCGTCACCGCCCTGTTCGATGCCGGCGAGCTCGGCGACAACGCCCAGGCCGTGCGGGACGTCCTCCTCGGCCGCGCCGACGTCACCGACGCCATGAAGTCCCTCGGACTCAACTCCGCCTTCCGCGACCTGCGGTTCACGTACGTCGTCCAGCAGCTCACCCGCAAGGAGCCCCGGCTGAACGCGGTCATGGCCGCGAAGCTCGACAAGCGCCGCCTCCAGGTCACCCACCGCAGCGGCCCGATCGTCGAACTCGGCCTGCGCTCCTACTCCAGCCTCCCCAAGGAGAAGCTGGCGCCTGTGCGCACCGCGCTGGACACCGGCTGCCTGTGGCAGGCCCTCGCCGACCATGAGTGGTCCGTCGAGAACATCGACAACGACCAGGCCGTGGACGACCTCCTGGAGCGCGCCGACAACGGCGACGTCCCCGCCCGGCTGCTCCTCGGCGTGATCGCCATGGTCACCCTCGTCACCAGCGGCTACCTCCTCGCGCCAGGCGGCTCCGCCGAGCAGATCGTGGGCAACATCAAGGTCATGCGCGCCGGCGTCGGCACGGTCATCAAGACCGTCCTCGACACGAAGGAGGGCCGGCAGGTGCTCGCCGACGCGATCAAGCGGATCCGGGCCAACCTGCGCCCGCGGTGGTGGGCCGACGGCCACCTCGTCGAGCAGGACGGCTGGAAGGGCAGCGACTTCAACGCCCACCTGCGCCTCGCCGCCAACCACGGGTTCGCCCCCGAGGGCTACCAGAACGATCCCACCGCCACCGAACTGGAGGACAAGGCCCTCACGGCCTTCCAGATGTCCCTCACCGCGGCCGGCGCCGACCTCGACGACCTGATCGCCCTGCGCAAGATGAACGGCACCACCACCGAACTCTCCTGGACCGTCGTGGAGCCGTCCTTCAAGCAGCTCAGCTTCATGGGCAACGACCTCGCCCGCATCGCCGAGGGCGAGCCGCGCTGATGACCGACACCACCTGGGCCGGCGTCGTCGTCATCACCGACGAGCGGTACGCCATGCTCGCCCGGCTCGCGGGCCAGTGGCTCGTCGAACCGCAGCCCGAGCCGATCCCCATCGGCGAGGACTCCGGGTACGAGGACAAGGCCATCTACATCGCGGTCAACCGCAACGGCAACGCCTGCTACTGCGGGAAGACCGCCCCCACCCGGGCCCTGAACCGGGGGGCCGCCGCGACCAGGCTCGGCCAGCACATCAACGGCAGCACGTCGAAGCGGGACGAGTGGGTCGAGTACTGGGTGATCCCGCTGCGTGACGCCACCCCCGGCCACGTCGTCTCCGCCCTGGAAAAAACCGTGGCCGCCCGCCTCGGCATTCCGCTCGTGCACCGGACGCGCATGCCGCGCCGGCGCACCTGACCCCCGACCGGCCGAAACCACAGCCGACACCGGAAACACACATGGGCCCCCGCACCGGGAGGACGGTGCCGGGGGCCCACCCGCTCCGGGGCCAACAGCCCCGGTCCCGCACCCGAGTCGACCAGGGTCCCGAAAGGGACCCGGCCTTACCCCGCACGCGGCCCCCGACAGGGGGCACGCCCCCGCCGGCCAACGGCCGGCCTCTTCCCGATCGAAGCGCTGCTCCCCGTCCGCCCTTGCCGCGGCTGCGCACCAACCTGACCACCAGGGCACTGGGCGCCGCCTGAGGGGCTTTCACAAATTCACACACTTTCACGCACGCGCCCATGCGAGAGCGTGCGGCCGTACGGCGACGCCCGCCATGTGCTGCGCCCCGGGCGAGGCCGTACGCCGGGTGCCCACCGGGACCCGGCCGTGGTGACGAGCAGCAGCCGGCCGTGTCGTACGACCGCCTTGCCTCGGTGCGCGCCGAGGCGGGCAGGGCGGTGTCGGCGGCCGGCACGTGGGGAGGAGCGGCAGGTCGGGCGGGTGGCTATGGCGGATTCGCCATAGCCGGTCCGCCGGTGGTGGCCGGCGGGTCTACGGTGCGGGGATGAGCGACGAGGTGGCGCCGGCCGGCGCGAGCGTGCTGCCCGAGGTCGACGACGTCCTCGCGGACGCCCTGACGGCGCAGGGGGAGGCGGGCGTACGGGCGTTGGGGCTGCTGCGGGACGCCCACCGGGTCCTGGCCGGGGCGGGGTTCGTACGGCCGGCGGAGGTGGCCGCGGCGTGTGTGCGGTCCGCGGCGGACTCGCTGCTGGGCCTGCCCGGTGCCCCGGTCACGGTGGGACTGAAGCCCGCAGCGGAAGGCCTGCTGGCCGCGGTGGATGCCGTCGCGCCCCCCGCCGCCGAGGTTTCCGGGCCGGACGGGCCGGCCGGGCCGGCCGTCCCGGCAGGCGCCGCGCCCTCGGCCGGTGCGGCCTCCCCGTCCGACGGGCCGGCCGCCGAAGCCGGCACCGCCGATGCCGACGACGCGGCTGGTGGCGCGTCCGCCGGGGCGAGTGCGGCGTGGGAGCGGGTGACGGCCGCCGCGGACGTGCTGCGCGACGAGCTCAACCGCCCGGGCCGGTATCACCAGGCGCGGGCGCGGGGCATCGTCGAGCGGCTGATGAAGGTGGAGCTCGGTGCGGCGCAGGAGACGGCGCTGGATGTGTGGGGGACCGTCTACGGGGTGGCCTCGGGGATCCTGCACGGCCGTGCGGCCCACGCCGGCGAGGCCGCCGTCCTGTACGCGGACATCCTCGGCGCGGCCCGCAACCTGCTGGTGCCGCTCCCGGACCGTGCGGCCCGTGTCCTGGAGCTGGTCGCCCTCCAACACTCGGAAGCCACCGAGGCGAAGGAGCTCGCCGGCTGGGCGGACCCGCGCGCCACCGACTACTTCTTCCGCTCCGGCCCGGCCACGGCGTGGCTGAACGTGCTGCAGGAGCACGCGCCGCACCTGCTGATGCCGGACGGGGCGGCCGGCGGACGGTGGCCGGCCGCCCCGTTCCTCGACCACGTCGCCGCCGCCGACCCGGATGCCGTCCGCACCTGGCTGAGCGAACCCGCCGACCAGGGTGCCCCCGGTGTCCTGCGGGCCCAGCAGATCGCCGCCACCGGCCGCCTCGCCCTTAACGCGCTGCTGGGCGTGGCCGTACGCCGCTGGGACGCCGTCGATGCCGCCCAGCTCCAGGCCGTGTTGGCCGGCCCCGGTGTCCGGGACGGGGGCGGCCTGGAGGTGGGGGCGACCCTGCGCCTGGCCGCGAGGTGGGCCCGCGCGGTTCCGCGCGCCGAGCGGACGGGGCAGTGGATCGGTGTGGTGGAGGAGCTGCTGACCGGCGCGGTCGAGGACGAGCACACCGGCCACCTGGCACTGCGGACCGTCGCCGAACGCGCCGCCGCCGAGACACAGACCTCCGGCGGCGCCGCCGGGGAGCCTGCGGCGGCCGGTGTGGTGGACGAGAAGGAGATGCGCGAGCTGGCCGCCCTGGAAGGCGCGTCCCGTCTACCCGATCACGACGTCGCCATGCTGGTACGGGAGTTGGCATGCACCGCCTACCCGGCCGGCCACCGCGGCCCCGCGCACCGCAACATCGGCGCCGTCCGGGTGGTCCTGGCCAAACTGCTCGCCCACGATGTCGAGTTGACCGCCGAGGAGGCCCGGCCGGTCGTCTTCCACGCCGACCTGGACCGGGTGCGCCTCGGTGACACCGCGGCGTTCGGCGGGCCGCGGCTGGCGCGCGCCGTGCTGGACGTGGCCGCGGCGGACGCGGACGCCGGCACCGGCCTGGCCCAGCGCACCCGCCAGTTCCGGCGGGTGGCCGGCCTCGATGCCCGCCTCCACACCCGCCTGATGGCCGCGCACCTCGCCCACCGTCCACCGGCCGCCGGCGCCCTGGACGGCCAGGAATGGTGGCAGGAGGGCCTCGCGCTCGTCCCGCAGGCCCTGGCCGCCGGTCCCGACCCGGAGCCGGCCCGCCTCGTCGAGCTGCTCCTCGCCGCCTGCCCGCCCGAGCACACAGCGCAGCTGGAGTCGGACGTCCGTACGGCCCTGGGCACCCCGCCGCCCGCCGCCCTGGTCGAGGAGGTGCTGCCCGCCGACGCCGACCAGGCCGACGGGAGGGCCGAGCCGCTCGCCGGCTGGCTGCGGGTGTGGGACTGGTCGCCCGTCCTGACCTCCACGGTCCTTCAGGGCTGGGAGCCGTTCCTCCAGGCGCTGCGCCGCCTGGAGCCCGCCGGCCCGTCCGACCCACGCGCCCAAGCCGTGCTGGAACCGAGCAAGACCACCACGGCCCTTCAGGCCGAGAACCTGGTGGAACTGGCGGCCGGACAAGGGCCGGTGGCCACCGCGGCCCGGATCGCCGCCGCCCCGGACGCCGGCGACGACGGGTACGCCATGGTGCTGCTCCGCCTCGTCGCCGCCGACCCGGCCACCTGGACGACCGACGTGCCCGCCGTCCTGGCCGCCCTCAAGCTGCCGGAGCTCGCCGCGTTCTACCTCGCCGCGGCAGCCGTCCACGCCGACCACCCCGGCGCCTTCCCCTCCGGCGCGCTGCCGGCGGCCGTCGCCGCAGCGCTCGAGGTACGCCGCGGCCTCGGCGAGATCGCCCCCACCGTCGGCTCCGACGGCGTACGGCGCCGGCCCGCCGGGGTGTTCTTCGCCGACCAGGCGCTGTTCGACTTGCTCACCGCCGCCTGGCGCGCCGATGCCCTCGCCGGTGACCAGGACAAGGACGCCATGGCGTACCTGAAGGCACTGGTCACCCCGCTCACCCGCCCCGACGGGGCCACCGCCCCCGCCGCGGAGACCAAGGACGGCACCACCACCTCGGTCACCGCTACCCCGGCCCCGGCCGGCGGCCCGGGCGCCGCTGCTTCGGGAACCGCAGGAGAGGCGACGACGCCGACGCTGGTGGGATCGGATCCGGAAGTCCGGGCGCTGGGCTGCCTGCTGGAGTACGCCGTCCACCGGGCCCGTACCGCCGGCGAGATGCCCGAGGACGTCCTGGACACGATCGCCGGCGTCCTCGCCGCGCACGCCGGCCAGGAGGCGGTGGCCACCGCGATCGGGGTGCACCTGCCGGCCCTGCACCGGTACGCGCCCGCGTTCGCCTCCGCCCACCGCACCGCCCTCTACGGGATCGAGCCCGGCCGGCCGTCGCCGGCCGCCTCCTGGCTGCGCTGGGGAGGCCCCGACGGGCAGCTCCTCGCCGCCCTGGACCGCGCCGAGCTCCTCGCCGCGCTGCGCGAGGTGCCCGGCGCCGCCGAGCACCTCGCGCACGCCCTCCTGGCCGACCCCGCCCTCCTGGGCGAACCCGCCGCCTGGTGGACCGAGTTGGCGGCCGGCCCCGGCGACGGCGTGGCCGCGGTCTCCCGCCTGCTGGAGGCGATCGCCGCCCGCACGCCGCACACCGGCGACGACGGCCCGCTCCCGCCGGCCGAGCAGACGCGGGTGGGGGCGGCGGTGGACCTGTGGCGGGCCGCGCTCGCGGCCAGCCTGCCACAGGGGGCGCTGGCCGGTGCGGGTGCCTTCGCGGACGCGGCCGTGGAGGAGACTGTGTGGCTGGAGCTGATGCGGGCGAGCGCTGAGCACTCCCCGGTCCTGACCGACGCCGATCTCGTCGCCGACCGCGCCGCCGCCCACCCCGACCGCGCCGACGCCCTGCTGCTGGCCGCGCTGCTGGTGGCCCAGGCGCCCGGGACGTGGCGGGAGACGGCCGTACGACGCAACGCCCGCGCCCTGCTGGACGCCGCAACCGCGCTGTCCCCCGGCGAACTCCCCCACGGGGTGGGGGAGTTGAGGGCGGCGCTGGTCAACGCGGGCGACGTCGGCGCCGCTGCCCGCCGGTGAGCCGCCCGGCGCCGCGCCCGGCCCACCGCGGCGCCGGCCGCAGCCGTTCACGAGTACGAGCACGAGCCTGAAGGGAGCCGACATGCTGGGAATCCGCGTCCACATCAAAGGGCCGGCCCGACACAAGATCGGCGCCGAGCTGAAGAAGGCGTACGACAAGGGACCCGACAAGGGACCCTCGCCCAGGGCTGCAACAGGTCCTACGGCTTCGTCCACCGCCTGCTCACCGAGGCCGGCACCACCATGTGCTCGCGCGGCGGCCCGAACAGTCGGAGCCGGACAGCCCGTTGACGCGTGACGCCACCCCGGATACGCCCCCGCGACGGCGTACGACGCGGGAACGCTGCTCCGGAACGGTTCCGGCCCCCGGCGACGTGATGTCACCGGGGGCCGGATCGTGGTAGCGGGGGCGGGATTTGAACCTGCGACCTCTGGGTTATGAGCCCAGCGAGCTACCGAGCTGCTCCACCCCGCGTCGGTCTGACCAGGGTAGTGGATGTCGGCGGGACCGGCGGGGTATTTCGCGCTGCGGCGCGGCGGAAGCTGCGTAGCGCGGTGCCGGCGGCGAGCGGGCATCCGGCCGGGGCAGCGGAGTTGAGGACGTCGCTGGACGGTTCTGGACGTCGCCCGGGTCTGAACGGTCGTACGACCGCGTCGGGCAGCTGCTCCCGCTCGCACGACGGTCACCGGCTCGCGGTGCCGTGAGGCCGCCCAGCGGAGGCACGCTGATGGTCTGCGGGGCAGTGTCAGTCGAACGTCGTCGTCCGAGCGTCAGTGGCGCAGGCGCGGCGATCTGGTCATTGACACTGACGGGTGGCGCTCACTCCGTTGCTGGCATGAGTGACGAAGAGCCATGTCATTCTCACGCCGACCGCCACGAGGGCCGACCAAAGAAACCCGAGCACAAGAAAAACGAGCTCCGAATTAGATCCTGATATTCTGCTTCGCGACACAACGATTCACCTCTTTGGAGAACACCATCCGGAGAGGATCAGTACAGAATACCCAACACCCCACCAGAAAGCAGATAATGTAACGCGATTGAATACACCGGAAATGTGCGCCGCTCTCGGTGAGTTACATAATCCCTCTGGGAGATTTTCTGTCACCTTTTCGGGCATCGAATGTTTCACAAGAGGTCCAGACCACTACACCCAGCACGAAGAGTAGCCGTTACATAAATTATGTACCGACCTGAGAGCGTTACATAATGGGTACACATCAGGTGAAGGAGAGGCGCCCGGAGGGCGCTTCAACGCAAGTCAGCTCCACCTCGTCACTAGCAGTCGAGCACCCCAAGAGATAAAACCGCAGGTCAAGAGCGTATGAGAGCACCAAAGCCAAACGATGCCGCTACTCCAATTACGTAACGGGCCAGCGAGGGCCGGCACTCGTTCCCCTAGCCAGCCTGTAACGCCGCGGAGCGGCGTTACAAACCGTCGCGGAGCGACGGTGCAACTCTCCGTCACGTAGTGACGGCGCGGCATGTCTCCGGAGGAGACGGCGCG
>NZ_JBIAQF010000035.1:74732-82842 GCF_042888885.1 Streptomyces sp. NPDC002742 | reverse complement strand
ATGCTCCGAGACGGCACCTTCTACGAACCCCGCCTCCCCGAAACCACCCCTGCATGACCAGCACGGCCTTGACGAAGGACATAGAGGCACCCCCCGGCAGGACGACCGGCGGGACCACGGGAGCGGCATGGCCAAGGAATTCACCACGGACATCACCGGCGCTGTAGTCGACAGCTTCGCGGGCACGGCCGACCTGAGGCTGCGTGAGCTGCTCGGCGCGCTCGCCCGCCACCTGCACGCCTTCGTCCGCGAGACAAGGCCGACGACGGGGGAGTGGGAGAGCGCCATAGGTTTCCTGACGGAGACCGGGCGGATGTGCACGGACACCCGGCAGGAATTCATCCTCCTGTCGGACGTGCTCGGCGTCTCCATGCTGGTGGAGACCCTGAACGGCCACGGCGAGCCGGGTGCGACGGAGTCGACGGTGCTCGGATCCTTCCACCTTGCTTTCGGGCAGGGTGCCCGGTCCTTCAGGGCCGGGGTGAATGCCCGCTCCCGCGGGGCGGGGCGGGGCGGGGCGGGGAAGCCGAACCGCCGACAGGGCGGTTCGGCGCCTCGGGCGAGGCGGTGGTGAGGCCGGCCTCGGGCGGGTGCGGCAACTCGGAGTCGACGGTGGTCGTTTGACGGCGGCCAGCTGGCCAGCTGATGGCCGGGCGGGTCGGTGGCCGGGAGCGGTCACTCGCACGGGTGATGTCGGTCGATGGTGTGGGCGGTCGGGGAACGTGTTGGCTAGGTTCACGGTCATGGCACGGTTTCGGATGTACCCGACGGGTGAGCAGGCGGGTGTCATGCTCGGCCACTGTGCGCACGCCCGGTACGTCTACAACCTGGCCGTCGAGCAGCACACGCACTGGTACAGGGGCCGGAGGGCGGCGCCCGGTTTTGCCGAGCAGTGCCGTCAGCTCACCGAGGCCCGGCGCGACAACGAGTGGCTGGGCGCAGGCAATGCGGACGTGCAGCAGCAGGCCCTGAAGGACTTCGCCAAAGCCAAGAACGCCCGCTTCACCTCCGGGTTCGGTGAGCCGACCTGGCGCAGGAAGCACGTGCACGAGGGCTTCCGTGTCATCGGCACCGGCCGCATCGGGGAGTTCGAGGCGGACGGCTCGCCGAAGCTCAACGCGAAGACCGGAAAGCAGGTCATGGGCCGCTCGGTCGTGGTGCGCAAACTCAACCGCAGGTGGGCGCGGGTGAAGGTGCCCGGCTGCGGCTGGGTCCGCTTCCGGCTCAGCCGCAAGGGCAAGGGTTCTGAGCTGCCGAAGGCGAAGACGTTCCGTGTCACCTTCCGTAACGGTCAGTGGCACATCGCGTTCGCGGTCGTCCCCGCCCCCATCGACGGGCCTGGCACGGGCGAGGTCATCGGCATCGACCGGGGCGTGAAAATCACCGCCGCCCTCTCCGACGGGCGGAAACTGAACTGTCCCCAGCTCACCGTCAGGGAACGCGCCCGGATCCGCAAACACCAGCGCCGGGCCGCCCGCGCCCCTAAGGGCAGCGAACACAAGAGCGCCGAGTACGCGAAGGCCGCCCGTATCAAGGCCCGTGAGGCAGACCGGCGCAGGGACTGGTGCGAGAAGACCAGCACGATGCTCGCCCGCACCTACGACCTGGTCCGGTTCGAGAAACTCAACGTCAAGAACATGACCGCCTCCGCGAAGGGAACGATCGAACAGCCTGGCCAGATGGTCAGACAGAAGGCCGGGCTGAACCGGGTGATCCTCGCTCAGGGCTGGGGCCTGCTCCGGCAGCGCACCGGGCACAAGGCCCCGGGCCGGGTCGAGGACGTCCCCGCCCCCTACACCAGTCTGCGCTGCAGCGTCTGCGGTTGGATCGACAAGAACTCGCGCAAGAGCCAAGCCGAGTTCGTCTGCTCCTCCTGCGGCTTCACCTGCAACGCCGACACCAACGCAGCAGTCAATGTCGCGGCAGGACAGGGCGGGATCCCCCGCCCCCGGCGAACAGCCGGTGCCGGAGGGGTGACAACGGCCACCGGCCGTTCGAACACCCGTGAACCCCAACCCGCACGGGCTGGAATCCCTCTCTTTCAAGAGGGGGAGGATGTCAATTCATCGCCTCGGCCGAGGGCCACGCCCCCGTCACCACGCACATCTTCGTGGCGGGCAGCCCCTATCTGGACTCCGACGCCGTCTTCGCGGTGAAGGAGAGCCTCGTCCAGGACTTCGCCGAGACGGACGATCCCCCGCTGGCACGGGAGTTCGGCGTCGCGAACCCCTTCCGGCACGCCCACTTCGAACTCGTACTGGAGCCGGCATGACCACCCCGCTCGACTTCTCCTACGAGACCCGGCCCGCCCGGGTCGTCTTCCGGCCCGGTGCCTCGGTGACCGCGACACCGGGGGAGGCCGCGCGGCTCGGGCTGCACCGGGTGCTCGTGGTGTGCGGCAGCCGCGGCGCGGAGGCCGCACGGGCGGTGGCGGACGCGCTGGGCGACAGTTGCGTGGGGGTGCACACCGGCGCGCGGATGCACGTTCCCGTGGAGGTCGCCGACGAGGCGGTCGAGGTGGCGCGGGCGACGGGTGCCGACGGGTGTGTCGCCGTGGGCGGTGGCTCCGCGATCGGCCTCGGCAAGGCGATCGCGCTGCGCACCGGCCTGCCGCTGATCGCCGTGCCCTCGACGTACTCGGGCTCCGAGATGACGTCGGTGTGGGGTCTGACGGAGCACGGGGTCAAACGCACCGGACGCGACTCCTCCGTACAGCCCCGCTGCGTCGTCTACGACCCCGATCTCACCCTCGGCCTCCCGGTCCCGCTCTCGGTGACCAGCGGCGTCAACGCCCTCGCGCACGCGGTCGAGGCGCTGTACGCCCCCGACGCGTCGCCGCTCGTCTCCTTGATGGCGGAGGAGGGCGTACGGGCGATGACCGGCGCCCTTCCGGACGTGGCGGCGGCCCCCGGCGATCCGGAGGCGCGCGGCCGGGCCCTCTACGGCGCATGGCTCTGCGGCGCCTGCCTCGGCGCGACGACCATGGGCCTGCACCACAAGCTGTGCCATGTCCTCGGCGGCACCTTCGGTCTGCCGCACGCCGAGACCCACACCGTGGTCCTCCCGTACGCCCTCGCCTACAACGCGCCCGCCGCCCCGCGGGCCATCGCCGTCCTGTCACGGGCCATGGACAGCGACGACGTCCCCCGCGCCCTGCGGGACCTCGCGGGGGGCCTCGGCGCTCCCCGTACCCTCGCCGAACTCGGCCTGAAGGAAGCCGACTTGGCCCGCGCGGCGACCCAGGTGGCCGCGGAGTCCTACCCCAACCCCCGCGAGGTCACCGCGAACGGCGTCCTGGGGTTGCTCACGGCCGCCTACGAGGGGTGGGAGCCGCGGAGCGAGGACTCATAGGGCGACGGGCCGCGTCCGTCGCCGCCGGCCCCTTCCCGCCGCCGTTCGTGAAGCCGCTCACCGGGTCCGGCGGCCTCGATTCCGACGGCAACTGGGTTGCAGCGAAAGGGAGTTGAGTCCCAAAAGGGGCGGGGCCACCCCAACAGGCCGCCTCGCCCTCCCCATTGGCGGATCCTTCATCGCTCCGACACCCGCGACCTCTGGTGTTTTCCCCGCCCGCCCGGAAGGCTGACCTGGGCATGCCAATACGACCGCCTGGTCTGCCCCGCCCCCACGCCGCGGTCGATCTGGAGGAAGCAGTGACAAGAAGCTCGCGGGCCCGCAAGGTCTCGCTCATCCTGGGCAGCGCCGTAGCGCTGGTCGTCGCCTTCCCGGGCAACGCGCTCGCCGATCCGCCCACGGCCTTGCCCGGGAACGCGGACGCGCTGGAGTCGACGTTCCAGCCGGCCTTCGACTACGACACCGACGGCTGCTACCCGACTCCCGCCATCGGCCCCGACGGCACCATCAACCCCGGTCTCAACCCCTCCGGGGCGCTGAACGGCCACTGCCGCGACTCGTGGGACCTCGACAACACCAACGGGTACTCCCGCGAGAAGTGCAACAACGGCTGGTGCGCCATCATCTACGGCCTCTACATGGAAAAGGACCAGGCCGTCGTCGGCAGCGGTCTCGGCGGGCACCGCAACGACTGGGAGCACGTGGTGGTGTGGGTCCAGGACAACGAGGCCAAGTACGTCTCCACTTCGGCCCACGGCAACTTCAACATCTACACCCGGGACCAGATCCGCTGGGACGGGACGCACCCCAAGGTCGTCTACCACAAGGACGGCATCGGCACGCACTGCTTCCGTCCCGCGAACACCAATGACGAGCCGCCGGAGAACCACTACCACACCTGGCAGTTCCCCACCCTGGTGGGCTGGAACGGCTACCCCGCCGGGCTGCGCGACAAGCTGAGCGCGTACGACTTCGGCAGCGCCGTGTTCGGCCTCAAGGACGGCAACCTCAACTCCCATCTGGCGAAGGCCAAGCCGGCCGGCATCGCGTTCGACCCCAACGCCTGACAGACGGCCGCTGGTGGGTGATGCGCGCCCGGCGCCACCCACCACGGCCCCTGCCGGTACGGACCACCACGGCCCGTGCGTACGGACCCTAGGAGTTGAGAAGCCGCTCCTGGTGACGTGGCGGCCTGCCCGCCTGCCACGGCAACACCTCACCGAACCGCACCAGTTCGCCGTAGTGGGCCGGATCGACCTTGTCGCGCAGCAGCAGATGGAGGATCGCGACGGCGGCCTGCGCCGGGGTCTGCGCCTGACTGAAGTCGGTGAACCACGGGCGCGACAGCGCTGTGTCCACGAGCCCCGGGCACACCGCCGCGACCAGGGTGTCGCGCGCCAGGTCGGCGTCCCGGCGCTCGGCCGCGACCGCCCGCACGGCGGCGACCTGGGCCACCTTGGACGGCACGTTGATCCACCGGGGCCAGCCGAGTTCCCGTTCGGCGCCCGCGTGCACGGCGGCCCGCCAGGATTCGATCACCCTCTCCACCTCGTCGAGCGGGGAACCGTCGAACAGCGGATGCAGCCGGGTGTCGAGATGCCCCAGCGTGCCCAGCGAACTGGCGACGACGATCAGCCGCCCACCGGGGCGCACCATGGGGCCGAAGGAACGCAGCACCGCGTGCGTGCCCCCGTTGGCGACATCGATGAAGGCGTCGGCCTGCTCCGACTGCGGCCGCTCCGGCGTCAGCGTGACGCTCGCGTTCGACACCACGATGTCCACCCCGCCGTGGCGCGCGCCGAGTTCGGCCGCCAGTTCCCGTACGGCGCCTGCGTCGCTGACGTCGAGGACGCGGCCCTCGACCCGGCTCACGGTGGCCGCGGAGGCGTTGACCCGCGCGACGGCGCCGGCGACCCGGTGCGCGTCGCGCCCGGTGAGCAGGACCAGGTCGCGGCGGTCCATCCGGGCGGCGAGCCCTTCGACGAGCGCGAAGCCGAGCCCCTGATTGGCTCCGGTGACAAGAGCGATGCGTGCGTTGGTCATGCCCACCACGCTAGGAACACCTCGGGCATGCGTCCAACGAAACCTGCTCAGGTCTGGTATGCGTAATCGTCATGGACTTCACCGATGTCTCGTTGGTCGCCCTGCGTGTCTTCCGTGAGGTGGCCGAGCGGGGCACGCTCACCGCGGCGGCCGGGGCCCTCGGCTACACCCAGTCCGCCGTGTCCCGGCAGATCGCCTCTCTCGAACGGGCCGCACGGGCACCGCTGTTGGAGCGGCGCAGGGACGGCGTGCGGCTGACCGCGGCCGGACACGTCGTGCTGCGCCGGGCCGTGACGGTTCTCGACCAGATCGACGCGGCGGCGCGTGAACTCGCCGGGCTGCCCGCCGACGCCGGGACCGTCCGCCTCGGCTGGTTCGCCAGCGCGGGCGCCTTCCTGCTGCCCCGCGCCGTCGCCGCACTGCGCCGCAGCCATCCGGCGATCACCGTCATCACCCGGGAGGGCAGCACTCCCGCGCTGGTCCGCGCGCTGCGGGCCGGCACCCTGGACCTGGCCCTGCTCGCCTCGGCGCCGCCGTTCCGGCCCTTGGACGGCGAGTCGCCCCCGCTGACCGTGCGTACGCTCGGTGAACGCAGCCTGCGGCTCGCGGTGCCGGCCACCCATCCACTCGCCGCCGCCGACTCCGTCGACATCGCCGACCTGCGGGGACAGCGCTGGATCGCCGGCTCGTCCGTCGGTGACGAGCGGCTGATGGGCGTCTGGCCAGGACTGGACGAACGCCCTGTGATCGCCCACACCGCCCGTGACTGGCTCGCCAAACTGCACCTGGTGGCCGCGGGCTGCGGTCTGACCACCGTTCCCGCCTCACTCGCCCCCGCCGCGCCGGCCGGCGTACGGATCCTGTCCGTGCACGGCGGCTCGGAGGAGCGGCGCCGACTCGTCCTGGCCCGCCTTCCGCACCCGCTGCCGGAGCCGGCAGCCCGGCTGGCCGACGCACTCCGGTCGGCCGCGGCGGACCTGGACGAACCGGCCTGACGGCGCCCCTCTCCGTCTCGCCCGACGCCCCTCTCCGTCTCGCACGTCTACCCTCTCCGTCTCGTACGGCGCCCATCCCGCCTCGTACGGCGACCCCACCTGCGCTGGGACGATGACAATGCGTGCGCGGTCATCCACCGACGTGCGGTAGGGTTCGGGTGCGCGAACACGCGGGTCACCGCGAGTGAGACGCATCGGGACGTGGCGCAGCTTGGTAGCGCACTTGACTGGGGGTCAAGGGGTCGCAGGTTCAAATCCTGTCGTCCCGACTGGAGACAGTCGCAGGTCAGGGCCGGTTTCGGAGGTATCCGAAACCGGCCTTTGATCATTTTTGGGGACCAGTTGGGGACCGGCTCGGCCGCCACTCGTGGGTGCATTTCGCCTGCCACGGGCGGCAGGATCTTGCGGAGCCATCTCGTAACGCAGTCATGCTCTACGACGAACCGCTTGATCCCGACCGTCACTTCAAAGGATCCGCACCCTTCTTAGTCGTGCGTCAGGAGGGTGCGCAGACGCGGCGGTGCGGCCGAGGCGGGCGGGCCCATTTCGCCGAGCAGAACAGCCGAGTCACCGATGCGGTCGTCGAGGAGGCCGAGCAGGGGCGGCATGACCTCGGCCAGATCACCACCGGCTGCCCGCAGCGCGGCAACGGCTGCCAGCCGCGTGTGCGGGTCGGCGGCGGTGGTCAGCGGCCGGATCGTGTCCCGTGCGCTGGCCGCCGCCGGGCCGAACGCCCCCAGCGACTTCAGGGCTGATCGCATGATGTGGTGCTGCTCATGGCGCACCGCGGCGCCGAGCGTATCCACAACCACAGGCACCGCAGCCGGGT
Organism: Streptomyces sp. NPDC002742; assembly: GCF_042888885.1. Taxonomy (NCBI): domain Bacteria; kingdom Bacillati; phylum Actinomycetota; class Actinomycetes; order Kitasatosporales; family Streptomycetaceae; genus Streptomyces; species Streptomyces sp. NPDC002742. The sequence goes on along the minus strand of NZ_JBIAQF010000035.1, from coordinate 75,624 downwards.
CGCCCAGCGCGGCCAGGGCGGAGAGGACCGCGTTGGCACTCATCTCGGTCCACTGCTGGGACAGGTCGAGCCGGCGCAGGTGGTCGCAGAGCCGGGGCACCAACTGGTCCGCCGCCCGCGGCAGATACCCTGCGACCTGGACCGCGCGCCAGGCGTCGACGTCGCTGTCCAGCGCGGCCGGCAGACTCGGCAGCGCGCGCGTGTCGCCGAGGCTCGCCAAGGCCCGGACAGCCTCCTGGTGGCTTCTGCGCAGCAGCGCCTGCGGTACGCCGTTCTGCCGACGCAGGCGGCGCAGCTCCTCCCGCTCAGCCGTCGTCAGCCCGCCCGACCCCCTGGCCCCGGTCCACCTGGTCCTGCCTGACCCGGTTCCGCAGTCCTTCGGCGCCGACGCCGAGTTCCCGGGCCACCTCGGTGACGGTCCTGCCGGAGGAGCGGATCAGGGCGACCGCGTCCGCTTGAACGCCTCCGTGTACCGCCTGCTGCGGTTGCTCTTACTTCCCACCTGGCACTGCTTCCTCTGGAACCTCACGTCCCAGTCTCCAAGTGTCCAACGTCAAGGGGAAGCTTCGATTCCCGGACAGCGCACCGATCCGGAGAGCTCCGAGTGCGTCCAGCCCACCCACGTGCCTCGCCCCCATGACGCCCGGTTACGCGCACGCCTGACCGCCGCGGTGACCGAACCGGAACCTGGGCGTGAGGGCATGAGCCCCAGAACGCGGCGGTGCCCCGATCACCCAGGGTGATCGGGGCACCGCCACGTTGCCGTCCGGGTAGCTACTCCGCCGCGCTACTCGAAGGAGAGGGTGCCCTGGCCGGGCTGGCTGAGGTAGTTCTGCCAGCCGGAGGAGAGCGGCTGGTTGGCGCCGAAGCTGGTGCCGGAGCCGAGGTGGGT
>NZ_JBIAQF010000035.1:0-74637 GCF_042888885.1 Streptomyces sp. NPDC002742 | reverse complement strand
TGGGTGGCGATGGTTCCGTCGGTGCCCTGGATGACCAGGTCGGCCTTGCCGTCGCCGTTGATGTCGGGGAAGGTCAGGCGGCCCTGGCCGGGCTGGCTGAGGTAGTTCTGCCAGCCGGAGGAGAGCGGCTGGTTGGCGCCGAAGCTGGTGCCGGAGCCGAGGTGGGTGGCGATGGTTCCGTCGGTGCCCTGGATGACCAGGTCGGCCTTGCCGTCGCCGTTGATGTCGGGGAAGGTCAGGCGGCCCTGGCCGGGCTGGCCGAGGTAGTTCTGCCAGCCGGAGGAGAGCGGCTGGTTGGCGCCGAAACTGGTGCCGGAGCCGTTGTTGAAGCGGACGCCGATGGTGCCGTCGGTGCCCTGGACCAGGAGATCCTTGTTGCCGTCGCCGTTGATGTCGGCGTAGTACAGGCGGCCCTGACCGGCGCCGCCCAGGAAGTTCTGCCAGCCCGCGCTGACCGTGGTGCTGGCACCGAAGCTCGTCCCCGAACCCGGACGGAGCCCGATCGTCCCGTCGGTGCTCAACACCATCAGATCGGCCTTGCCGTCACCCGTGACGTCCGCGCGATTGCCGGTGTCCTGGATGTTGTCGTAGCGGCGGGGGCTGAAGGTGCCGTGACCGCTGTAGTAGGGGTAGGGGATGCTGTGGTGGACGGCGCCGCTGCTGCCGGACTCCTCCAGCGCGTCGTACGTGGAGTGATCGGAGCTGGTCCATCCGTTGAAGATGACCACATGGCCGCTGGCGCCCGAGTCGGGGTTGAGGAGGACGTCACCCGGCTTGAGGGACTCCTTGGCCATGGAGGAGGTGTAGTCCAGCAGAGTGCCGGTGGTCTCACCCCAGTTGTTCCCGCTTGAGGAGTCCAGGTGCCAGGCCATGGAGACGAAGCCGGAGCAGTCGGTGCGGTACTTGCCGTTGGCGTCGGTGCGGTAGCTGGTCATGCTGTACGGCACGCCTGCGTCGACCCACGACTGGGCCCGGGCAATGACGTCCGCCCTGCTGATGCTGCCCCCTGCCGAGGAATCCGCGGTCAAAGTGGCGAAGGCGCCGACCTGCCTGGGTGCGGCGGCCAACTGCGCCGCTGAGGCGGTCGTCGGGTTGGGCACGGTCGGGGTGAAGTGGGTCAGTAAGCCCGAGTTCGCCGTACTGGACGCGTCGGCGGACGGCGCCGGGGTGTCGGCGACGGCCTGCCCCAGCGTCATGGCGGTGACCGCGCCGACGACTGCGACGGACAGGGAGAGACGCTTGATCATGTTCATGACATACTCCTGTTGAGGTTTGTAGCGCAGAGGTTCTCCGGGTCCGGAGAACCAGGAGCTGAACTGTGAAGAGGGCGAGCGGGATCGCTGTCGCACGGGCGCGACGATCTGGCGGCGCGGCTCGTGGGAGTCGGAGAGGGCGGCGACGCGGGCGCCTGCCTTCGTGGAGTGACGTCGGGCCGGGGTTCGGCTCGCGACTCCCGCTCTCAGGGCTTCAGTCGGGGTACGTCCCGTCCGACGGCATGTCGGAGGCCGGTGGTTGGCCTTGCGCCTGAGGAGGAGGCTTGGCGGCCGGGGCCGGGATCAGCTTCGCTACGAGGCGATGCCGTGCGATGCAATGTGGTGCGATGTGGCGCGGGGACGTTCCGGCGCGTGCCCCGCGTCGCGAAGGTGAGTGACAGTCGGCCGCCCTTGCCACCGGCCCGGCAGGTGGGGATGTCGACGCCGACCGGTGTGCCTGCGGGCGGTGCGCCCGTGAACCTCCGTGGTGGGCCTCGGCTCGCCGCCCCGGCCGGTCTTCCTGAGCCGGTCGGCGGGGTGCGGGCCGGGAGGGCGGGCAGGTTCAGTGAGCAGGCGACGGTAGTGGTCGAGTGAGTGGTCCTGGGCATGACGATCCCCCCCGGATGGCCGCGCGGTGATTGGCTCAAGAGCGGTAACTGTGGATCAGGGTCTTTCCGTCAGGCGGCCCTCCGGAGGGGCTCGTACTTCCCGGGCCCCTCCGGAGAGCGCCATCCGGTCCGATCACGCCGCAGACCGCGCCGCAGGCCGGGGCGCGCTTGCCCGAGGAGCGTCCGGCACCGAGTGTCCGGTATCGGTTAGCCCCTGGCCTTGGCCTGGGCGGCGGCGACGTAGCGCACGGTGAACAGCACGGGGACGACGAATCCGGCGGCCTGGACAAGTGTCGCCGTCGTGGAGTGGCCCTGGCCGGCGTGGGCGAGGGCCGCGAGAGCGCCGGCCGTGACGGCGAAGGCGGCGGTCCATACGGTGGTGATGACCACGTTGACCCGGACGAAGGGCTTGAGGCTCCAGACTTCGGGTGGGGTGGTGCGCTTGGCGATGCCCAGCGTGAACGGCTTGCCCGCGAGCAGTGAGACCCCGGCGATGAGAGCCAGGGTCGCCGAGGAGAGCGCCGCCGAGTAGGCGTGCGCGACCGAATGGGGGTCCGCGAAGGCGACGACCGCCAGGACCGCGAAGAAGACGGCCGAGCCGGTTTCCATGATCAGCGCGTCGAACCCGACTCCCGTCCGCCGCTGCTGGGCAATCACCGCCACCGCCACCAGCAGACCGGCGAGCGCCCCCCACTGCCACTGGGCGGACGGGACCACTGCGAAGACGATCCATGGAAGGAAGGCGCGTACGTACGACATCGAAGTCCCCCGAGTTGCTGACGTTCCTGTTTTGACATGTCGAAACTAGAAGTTTCACCCTCGACATGTCAAGAGTGGAAGGTAAACTGACGGCATGAGCCTTCGACACGCCCTCCTCGGACTCCTGTCAGAGCGACCCGCCAGCGGCTACGACCTGCTGAAGCGCTTCGAGACCTCTTTGGCCAACGCCTGGCCCGCCACGCAGAGCCAGATGTACACGGAGCTGTCCAAGCTCGCCGACAACGGCCTGATCAGCGTCTCGACCCAGGGCCCGCGTGGCCGTAAGGAGTACACCCTCACCGACGAGGGCCTGGCGGAACTGCGCCACTGGCTGACGGAGGTCAAGCCCCAACGCCACACCCGCAGCGACATCCTGCTGCGGGTCTTCTTCCTCAACGTGATCACGCCCGACCAGGCGCGCAGCTACCTCACCGAACTCATGGAGCTGTCGGAGCAGGAGCACGAGGCCTTGCGTCGACTGGCCGACTCCATCGACTGGGGCGACGACCCGCTGTCGGTGAACGGCAAGATCGCCCTGGAGTACGGCCTCCGCTTCAACACAATGCGCCGCGAGTGGGCCGCGTGGGCGGCCGACCAGATCCGCTAGGGCGTGCCGGTAGGTGACGGGCGCGTTCTCGGGCGGCCGGTTCCCGGTGCAGCCGGGTGACGCTCGTGCAGTCTTCGGCGAACCGTCGTTCCAGATAGGACTTGTAGGGTCGAGCCGACTGGGCCGGGGCCGGCCCTCGCGGAGGGTGTCCTGCCGGCGGACGGCACTCGCATAGCGCAACACAGCGTTGAGCCCCGAGCCCAGGTGCCGGGCGATCGCCCGGCGCGGACGTCGTGCTGGATCGCGACACTGTCCCCGCTGTGCAGCCGCTCCAGCAGCTCGTCCCGGTCGGCCGGGCGGGACCAGTCCAGCAGATCCCGGCGCGGCGGGTCCTCGTCCGGGGCGCTGCGCCGCACGTACGCCTGGGGCATCAGGACCTGGCGCGGGAGAGCGAGCTGGGCCTCGCGGACCGGCCCAGGCCTCACTTCTCCACTCGTCTCCAGCCGAGCGACCATCGCGGCCCGGGCCGCCGCTGCCGCGGCGTCGTCGGCGGGGGGCTGCGGCGGCAGGAGGGGCGCGGCGGGCTCGGCAGGGTCGGCCGTCGCGGAGCCCCGGGGGCCGGGTGGTGCGGGAGCAGCAGAAGTCACCGCCGCCGTGCTCGGCACCCTGTTCACGTGGCATCGCCTCCGAGCGGGCGGTCGTGCCGGGCGCCCAGGTACGCGGGACGGGGCGCCTGCCCCAGCGCCCCGGGCGGTGTCGGCCCGCCGGCGGCCTGGGCCCGTCGCCCGAGCCCGTTCTCGATATGTGTGCTCACGGCGTTCACCAGCCCAGTTGCGAGTAGGTGCGGCCCTCGGTGATCCCAGCGATGGCCGTGCGGGTGTAGGGGACGAGCCGGTCCGGGAGCTCGTGCTTCCCCCACCACCGCCAGTCCAGGCACTTGTCGGGCTCGCGGACCTCCGGCGTGCCCTTCCACCGGCGCGCCCGGAACACCAGCAGCATCAAGGGCTGCCCGCCCGGGGTATCCACGACATGCGCGACGTGCGCCAGATCCACGTCCACGGGGTCGATGACCAAACCCGCTTCCTCCCACGCCTCCCGGACCAGGCACGCGGTCGCGGACTCCTGCTCGCACCGCCCGGCCAGGTAGTGCCAGGTGTCGCCCGCGTAGCGGGATTCGGGGTGGCGCAGGCCCAGGAGGACCCGGCCCTCGTCGTCCTCCAGATGGAGGTGGACGCCGACGCCGTTCAGCACGGTCCGGCTGCCCCTGTCCCACTGAGGAGGGGCCTCGGCCGGTGCGCGGTCCGGGGCGTTCTCGGCCGCGTGCCGACGGATGAGGTCCCGGGTCGCGGGGCTCAGGCGCAGGCGGTCCAGCTCGTCGGGGGTGAACCAACGCAGCAGCACCCCCTCGTGCAGCCGGAGCCGGTCGGGGTTGCCGCGCCAACGGCCGGTGAAAACCTGAACCGGGACGCTGAACCCGTCGACGCTGGTGGCCTCCTCCACGGCATACGGCTCCAGGTCCTCCAGGCGGAGGTCGGGAACCTCCTCGGACAGCTCACGCAGCAAGGTGCCCTGAAGGCTCTGGTCGTCGTGAGCGCGGCCTCCGCCAAGAAGGGCGAACGCCCCCGACTGCCAGATGACGCCGGGCTTGTGGTCGCGCAGATGAAGCAGGTAGCGGCCCGCACCGTCGTGAACCAGCGCGGAGGCGTTCACCGGCTCCGGCTGCCCGTCCAGCTGCGCCTGGAGGAGTTTCGCGCGCAGCGTGGGCGAGGTGACCTCCTGCATGGCCGGCCACCAGGCGCCGGACACCTCCTCGTCCTGCAGCGTGATCGCCGGCGGCTCCTCACCGGCGAGGTGAAACACGTAGCGGAAGTCGTAGTGCCGGTGGGCCGGTTCGCCCTTGGTCGGGCTGGCGTCGATGTCGTGGACGTCGATGTCGATCGGAGAGCCGAGCATCTGCGGGGTCAGACACAGGGCGCCCGGCGCGATCCCGGCCTCCTCCGACACCTCGCGCAGTGCCGCGGTGAGCAGCGTCCGGTCCTCGGGCTCGATGTGGCCGCCGGGGGGCAGCATGAGTCCGCCGGTGGCCCGGTGCCGGATGTGCAGGACCCGGCCCCGGCGGTCGATGACGACGGCGCTGCAGGTGACGTGGCCGGGCAGCGTCGTACGGGCGGTCACGTCGACGGGCCGGTCCAGGGCGGCGAGCAGCCCGGCCAGGGCGTCACGCTCGTCAGGATGGCGACCGAGGTACGCCTCGACGGCCTTGCGAATCGAGGAAGTGCTGAGTGGCATGGTGGCGTCTCGCCTTCGACGTGGGGCGGTTTGAGGGCCGGGCTGTGGAACTCGCGCTGATGGGTCAGCTCGCCGTCTCGTGGTCCGGCGGCTGGGCGTCGCAGGAGCCGGCCACCGCCTTCGGCAGGTTCCCGGCCCACCGCTGCCTCGTTCGATGGACGTCAATGAAGCCCGATATATCCAGAAAATATCCTGGACCCTTACTCCTGGGGGTCAAGGAGTCGCAGGTTCAAATCCTGTCGTCCCGACTTGCGAGAGTCGCCGGCAAGGGCCGGTTTCGGAGGAATCCGAAACCGGCCCTTGGCCGTTCCTGGGGATCACGCCGACCGGCTCAGGCCGTCGGGGTCCTGCCACGGTCAACGACCGTGATGCGGCGTTCGGGCCGGCTCTCGTTCAGGCACACCCAGTCCGAACCGAACGATCACCTTCGGAAAAGCGGATGGCGTCCCGGTCCCGGGGCGGCGGGTCATGTGCTGACGAGTTCGTCCCAATGGTCGGCGAGGGCGGGAATGGGCTGGGGGACAGGTCCCAGGAGCCCGCTGTTGGGGGCTTCGAGTTCGTCGACGGCGAATTTGGCGGCGTCTTCGGAGACGGCGGGGCCCGAGAGGGGGAGGGTGTAGCGGACGCTGGGGCCGCGGGAGGGGGTGGCGCTGGTGTCGGCGTGGTGGGGTACGGGGGTGTAGCAGCTCCAGTCCAGGCGGTTGAGGCAGTGGATCTGGCCGGCCCAGTGCTGGGCGTCGCGCAGGGCACCCTGACACAGGTGGAGCAGGTAGAGGCTCAGGGCGGCGGTGGTGCTGCCGGCGCCTGCGGCGTAGTGCCACCAGAACTGGGCTCCTTCTTCCTGGTCGGCGAGGTAGAGCAGGCAGGCGAAGGTGAGGGCGCCGTCGGGGTCGCGAGCGGTGTCGAAGGCGGTGATGTGGCGGGCGGCGCCGTGGTGGTGGACGGCGCCGCGGCACAGGGTGCGCAGGTCGTGCGCGGCCTGTTCGTGCAGGGCGCCGGGAAGCTGGTGGGCTCGGGCGCCGGGTTTGGCGGTGCTGAGGAACTGCACCCAGCGCAGCTCGTGCAGATGGCTGGCGAGGTTGTGGCGGGCGCTTTCCAGGTCGGCGGCGGTGTATTCGCCCTGGAAGACGCGGGCACGGCGCAGGGCCTCGTCGATGCTGCGCGGGGCGCGGGTCATGGGTGGGTCACTCCTTGTCGTTGTCGTCCGGGTCGTCGGCGTCGGGGATGTCGGCGGTGTCGTCGAACGGGAAGCTCAGGGCGGCGGCCAGGCGGTGCTTGGCGGTGCGGCGGGTGGAGCGGACGGTCGCTTCCCGGATCCCCATGAGCAGAGCGGTCTCCTTGGTGTCGAAGCCGAGGGCGTCGCGCAGTATGAGGACGTCGAACTGCCGCTCGCTCAGCTTCGTCATCTGCCGGTACAGGCCCATGCCTTCCTCGAGTTCGGCTATCTCCGGTCCGTATTCGGCGTGGAAGGAGGCGCGGAAGGAACTGAGGAGGGGCTCGGACGCGGCGCGCAGCGCGCGGGCGAAGGCCAGGGTCTCCGTCGTGGCCGGGCTGCGGCCCTGTGCCTCGAGTTCGCCGTGGACGCGCTGTTTGAACAGGGCCCAGGCGTAGGCGCCGGGGTTGGGCATCGCCTCCAGGCGGAACCAGATGGTCGCCAGATAGAGGAAGGTGCTGTCGACCAGTCGGCGGGCCGCGGTCGCGCTGCCGAGGTGGATGCGGCTGTACTCCAGGCAGGCACGGTCGTAGCGGGCCTGGAATTCCCAGAACTCGGCCGGCATGAAAGCGGCGGGGTTGCGGGTGGTGTGTCCTGCCGGGTCGGGTGGCTGGCTGATCATCGGCAGCCACCGTCGTCCAGGGACGCCGGGTTGGACGGGGCGGCAGGGGAATGAGGTTGTCGTTCGATCAGGGCGGAAGCCCCGATGCGGACTCCGGCACCGAGCAGGCGCCGCACTAAGAACCACACGTCGGGCGCGTACGACCGCGCCGCGGCGGCGAAGGCCAGCACAAGGCTGACTACGTCGTAGTTCACAGTGGCTGATTTCCTTCGTTTCAGGCGGTGGCTTGACCGCTCCGCCCCCCGTTCGGGCGGGCAAGTACCTAGAGCATCGTTGCTCCGGGGAACAGATAAGCCCACCGGTGCGGGCAAATGTGCAGGCCGCCGAACACATCTTTGTAACGGAAGGTAACTTTCCGCTTACTGGAAGGATGTTGCCCCCTTTGCTGGGGTGCACCGCCATGCCCCGCCACCCCGCGCCCTTCCCGCGCCATCCCTGTCCAGCAGGCCGTACGCCCGGAACGGAAGAGTCCGAACCCTGTTTGCGCGAACCTGCAATTGCACGGTCGCTTTCTGGATGTGTTCCAGATCACGTTTGACTGTCTGCGGTGCGCGCTTCGTTGCGCCCCCTCGATACGGGGAACGCTGCGGCGTGCCGTCTTGACCAGGGTCGGGTCTTCGCTGCAGACCACGGCTTCTCCGCCCGGGCAGCCCTGTCCTCGTGCGATCTCTCCCTCGGGCGGCCGGCCTGTCCGACGAGGGGCGGGACCTGGTACGTGAACCGGCCTGGTACTACGACTACCTGGGCGCCCTCGTCACGCACGGCGTGGCCGGCCTTGAACCCGTCTCCGGCTGTCTGGGCGGATCGGTGATCTCCGTGGGGGAGCACACGGACCTCTGGTGGCGGCAGAAGGGCGAACTCCTCCCGCACGACGACATCGGTGTCCGGGCCGTAGACCGTGCGTCGCTGGCTCGTGGTCGCAGCAGCCGGTCACAAGGAGAACGACGTCCGCCGCGCAGAGGGGCGCCGTCCTCGCGGTAGCGCGACAAGCCCTCACCCGGGCGCCGAACCCGTCGAACAGGCCCCGCAGTTCGGCGGCCGTCGCGCCGACGAGGTCCAACGGCTCCAGGACTTCCACGTCCAGGCCGTCGAAACCGTGCCGGCCGCCTGCGAGGAGCTCGACGGCGGAGCCGAAGTCGAAAGTGACGGCCTCCACCGGAGCGACGGGCAGCCGTCCCTGGGCGTACCGCGGTGTTCGCCGGCGCGCTTCCGCTGTGTCCTCGAGCTCGGCCAGGCGGGTGCGCCACCGAGCCGGATCCAGGACCAGGCCCGGTGGGAGAGGGGCACCGGCCCTGTCGCGGCAGTGCTTCACCTGTTCACCGGCTTCTTCGCCGGAGTCGTACTCCCGGCGGTGTGGTCCTCGTGCCCCGCCCGCCGGAGGGCTGCGACAGCGGTGCTGACCCAGGTCTTGAAGGCCATGCGGCATCGCTGGTGAAGCGTCAGGAATGACCCGGAGGCCGTATCGGCACCACTGCGATACGGCCTCTGATCCACTACTCGGTCGAATGGGGAAAGGGCAGGTCAGCCCTGGTCCAGGAGTGCGACCAGGGCCTTCCGCAGCGTCGTCCGGGGGTCCTTGGACGGCCCCTCGGACCGCCAGGCGACGAAGCCGTCGGGGCGGACCAGCACCGCACCGTCCGCGGAGACACCGTGGACCTGTGCCCAGTCCGTGTCGCCCGCGGGGACCAGGTCCGCTTCGGGTCCGCCGCCGATCCGGTACGAGTCGAGCGGCACGGACAACTGCCGGGCCGTGTCCTTCGCCGCCGCGTGCCACGCGCCGGCGCCGTCCGCCGAACTCAGCAGCACCATGGAGCGCTCGTACAGATCGAGGCTGGAGATCCGGGCACCGGCGCGGGTCAGCCACAGGTGCGGCGCCCGGCTTCCCGGCTCGCCAGACAGCCGTACGCCCTCGGGCACCACAGGCGCGGCCGGATCGGCGCCCAGGACCGCGCCCCGCGGATAGCGGTAGGCGAGCGCCACATTGAGGATCCCGCCCTTCCTGCCGCCGGGGCCGCCCTGCCCGCCCTGTCCCGCGGCTGCGGGCTCCGGGGTGTACCCGGGGTGGCTGTGCTCGACCGAACGGGACGAGGCGCGGGCGCTCGTCGCCTCCGCCACCGGCCGGCGCTCGGCGTCGTAGGACCGCAAGAGTCCGGGTCCGGCCCAGCCGGCCAGCACCGCGGACAGCTTCCAGGCGAGGTTGTGCGCGTCCTGGATACCGGTGTTGGAGCCGAACGCCCCCGTGGGGGACATCTCGTGGGCCGAGTCGCCGGCCAGGAACACCCGTCCCCGCGCGTACCGTTCGGCGACCCGCTCGGCCGCGTGCCAGGCCGCCCGCCCGGTGATCTCCACATCGAGATCCGGCACACCGACAGCCCGACGGATGTGCTCGACACAGCGCTCGTCGGTGAACTCCTCCAGGGTTTCCCCGTGTTCGGGGTGCCAGGGGGCGTGGAAGACCCAGTGCTCCTTGTTGTCGACGGGCAGCAGCGCGCCGTCGGCCTCCGGGTCGGTCAGATAGCAGACGATGAACCGCCGGTCGCCGACGACGTCCGCGAGGGCCCGGGAGGTGAACGTGAGGCTCACGTTGTGGAACAGGTCGCCCGGCCCCGACTGCCCGATGCGGAGCGAGTCGCGGATGGGGCTGCGCGGACCGTCCGCCGCGACGAGGTAGTCCGCGCGGATCGTGGTGTGCTCGCCGGTCTCCCGGCTCTTGACCTTCGCCGTCACTCCTTCGGAGTCCTGCTCGAACGACATCAGCTCCGTGGAGAAACGCAGGTCGGCGCCCAGCTCCCGGGTGCTCTCCAACAGCACCGGTTCGAGGTCGTTCTGGCTGCACAGGCACCAGGCACCAGGGCTGAAGCGGGCCAGCCCGCCGCCGGGGTCGATCTCCTTGAACAGCCACTCCCCGGCATCGCCCACCAGGGTCGGCGTCTGCAGGATGCCGTGGTTGTCCGCGAGGACCGACGCGGCCTCCTCGATGCGCCGCTGCACCCCGGCCACCCGGAAGATCTCCATGGTGCGCACATTGTTGCCGCGGCCACGCGGGTGGATCGAGGTGCCCGCGTGCCGCTCGACCAGGATGTGCGGCACTCCGAGGCGTCCCAGGAACAGCGAGGTGGACAGGCCCACCAGAGAGCCGCCGACGATCAGGACGGGCGTGTGGTGACCGATGTCTCCGGTGTCTTCGAATCGGTTCATTGACTGCCTCCAGCGTCGCCTGCGACGTGAGTGAGGAATGGATACGCAGATTCCATGCCCGGTACGGCCCGGTTCGCTCGTCGGGGGCACCCGGATGGCGCGCGGTTCACCCGCCTGACCCGTGGGGCTCGCGGAGTTCCGGCCTCGCGTCAACGATCAGTTCATGGCGGCCCCGGCGTTTCGGCTACCGCGGTCGTTCCTGACTTCCGTGACGAAGAGGAGAGGCGTGCCGCAATGACAGTCTCAGGACGGATCTCGCAGTCGGCGTTCGACGGGTCGAGGCTTCGGGTGATCCTGCTGCTCGACCTGTACGAAGGCGCTCAGCAGCAGTTCCTCGACGCGTACGAACTCATGCGCAACCAGGTCGCCTCGGTCCCCGGTCACCTCAGTGACCAGCTCTGCCAGTCGATCGAGAACCCCTCGCAGTGGCTCATCACCAGCGAGTGGGAGAGCGCCCCGCCCTTCCTCGCCTGGGTGAACAGCGAGGAGCACGTCGAAACCGTCCGGCCGATGCACAGCTGCGTCCGGGACACCAGGTCGATGCGCTACAGCATCCTCCGCGAGACCACCCCCGCCGAGCCGCTCACCCCCGAGTCGGCCAGGACGCCCCGGCAGGTCGAGGCCCGCGTCGGCGACGGTGTGGCGCGCCACGCCCTCACCTTCACCGTCAAGCCGGGATCCGAGTCGAAGGTCGCGGAGATCCTGGCCGGGTACCAGTCGCCCCAGGCCCAGGTCGACGACAAGACCAGGCTGCGCCGCACCTCCCTCTTCATGCACGGCAACCGCGTGGTGCGGGCCGTGGAGGTGGAGGGCGACCTCCTCGCGGCACTGCGCCACGTATCGCGCCAGCCCGAGGTGAGGGCGGTGGAGGAGGCCATCAACCCGTACCTGGAGCAGGACCGGGACCTGAGCGACGCCGACTCGGCGCGGGTCTTCTTCACCCGCGCGGCGCTCCCGGCCGTGCACCACGTGGTCTCCGGCCGCAAGGAACCCGCGAAGCTGCGCCGGCACGCGCTGTACTACCCGGCCCGGCCCGGCTGCGGAATGGAACTGGCCCGGCTGCTCGCCCACCAGGACGAGGCCGCGGCCGACGACAAGGACAGCCCGGTGTACAGCAGCACCGTCTTCCAGCGCGACGACATCGTGGTGCGGCTCGTCGACATCGTGGGCGAGCTCGACCTCGACCCCGTCGCCTCCCTCGGCCTCAAGGGCGCGAGGAAGGCCGCGGAGCTGGAGCGCCTCCTCGACGGTGCCGCGATCGGCGTCGAGGGCTCCCTGGGGACGGAACGCAACATCAACCGCCTCCTGTCGCACGCCGACATGCTGCCCATCACCGACCGCAGCTCGGCGGGCTCCTGACGGACCGCCGCAGCCCGCGTCCCCGGACGTCCCATCCGGCGTCCTCGCCACACCCGGAGGTATCAAGCATGATCAAGCACCATCCACGCATCGTGGACCTGAGCGAGACGGAACCCAACCGCAGGCGCGGAGGAGACATCCGGGCCCTGCTCACGCCCGCCACGGCGGGGTCCACCAGCGGCTTCATGGGCCTGGCCATCATCCAGCCCGGCGAGCGCATCGGCGAGCACTACCACCCGTACTCCGAGGAGTTCGTGTACGTGGTGAGCGGCGCCCTCGAAGTGGACCTGGACGGTGAGGCGTTCGCGCTCCGGCCCGACCAGGGCCTGTTGATCCCGATCGACATGCGGCACCGCTTCCGCAACGTCGGCGACGAGGAGGCCCGCATGGTCTTCCACCTGGGCCCGCTCGCCCCGCGTCCGAGCCTCGGCCACGTCGACACGGAGGACACCGACGCCGCGCCCGGCCACGAGGTCGTCATCGGCGGCCCGGATCTGACCGCGCCGGACCACGGACAGGCGTCCGAGCGAAGTGGGGCCATACAGTGACCCGGCGGGTGGCCGTCACCGGTATCGGTGTGGTCGCTCCGGGAGGCACCGGGGCGAAGGCGTTCTGGGACCTCCTCGCGGCCGGCCGCACCGCGACCCGCGGCATCACGCTGTTCGATCCGGAGGGCCTGCGCTCGCGCATAGCCGCCGAATGCGACTTCGACCCGCTGGAGCACGGACTCGACCCGGACCTGACCCGCCACGCCGACCGCTACATACAGTTCGCGGTGGTCGCCGCCGGGGAAGCCGTCCTTGACTCAGGACTCGACGCAGGCCGGGAGAACCCCTGGCGCGTCGGAGTCTGCCTGGGCAGCGCCGTCGGCGGAACCACCCGCCTGGAGCACGACTACGTCCTGGTCAGCGAAGGGGGCCGACGGTGGGACGTGGACCACCGCACGGCCGACCCACAGTTGCACCTGGCGTTCTCGCCCAGCACGCTCGCCTCGGTCGTCGCCTCGCGATACGGGGCGCAGGGACCGGTGCAGACCGTCTCCACCGGCTGCACCTCCGGACTCGACGCGGTCGGATACGCCTTCCACACCATCGAGGAGGGCCGGGCCGACGTCTGCATAGCCGGGGCGTCCGACTCGCCGATATCCCCGATCACGATGGCCTGCTTCGACGCCATCAAGGCCACGTCGCCCGACAACGACGACCCCGAGCACGCCTCCCGGCCCTTCGACGCCGACCGCAACGGCTTCGTCATGGGCGAGGGTGCGGCCGTGCTGGTCCTGGAGGAGTACGAGCACGCCCGGGCCCGCGGCGCGCACATCTACTGCGAGATCGGCGGCTACGCCACCTACGGCAACGCCTACCACATGACCGGTCTGACCAGCGAGGGCCTGGAGATGTCCAGGGCCATCGACTGCACGCTCGACCAGGCCCGGCTCGATCCCACGCTGATCGACTACGTCAACGCGCACGGCTCGGGCACCCGGCAGAACGACCGGCACGAGACCGCCGCGGTCAAGCAGTCCCTGGGCGAGCACGCCTACGCCACGCCCATGAGCTCCATCAAATCCATGGTGGGCCACTCACTGGGCGCGATCGGCGCGATCGAGGTCGTCGCCTGCGTCCTCGCCCTGAAGCACCAGGTGGTGCCGCCCACGGCGAACTACGAAACCCCCGACCCCGAATGCGACCTGGACTACGTGCCGCGCACCGCACGCCCCCGGAAGCTCAGGAATGTGCTCTCCGTCGGCAGCGGGTTCGGCGGATTCCAGTCCGCGGTGCTCCTGACCGGGCCGGCTGGGAGGACACGATGAGCACTCAGCGCCCCCGGCGCGCGGCCGTCACCGGTATCGGTGTGATCGCGCCCAACGGATTGCGCGCCGACGCCTACTGGAAGTCCGTCAGGGAAGGCCTCGGCGTTCTGGACCGGATCACCCGCGAGGGCTGCGAGCACCTGCCGCTGCGCGTCGCGGGTGAGGTCCGGGCCTTCGACGCCGCCGACCTCATCGAGGAACGGTTCCTCGTCCAGACCGACCGCTTCAGCCATTTCGCGATGGCCGCGACCGTCCTCGCCCTCGACGACGCGGGCCTCGGAGCGGTCGACCCCGAGGAGGCGTACGACATCGGCGTGGTCACCGCCGCCGGATCCGGCGGCGGTGAGTTCGGCCAGCGGGAACTGCAGAAACTCTGGGGCCAGGGCTCCCGGTTCGTCGGCCCGTACCAGTCCATCGCCTGGTTCTACGCCGCCAGCACCGGCCAGATCTCCATCCGCGGCGGCTTCAAGGGGCCCTGCGGAGTCGTCGCGAGCGACGAGGCCGGGGGACTGGACGCCGTCGCGCACGCCGCCCGCGGTGTACGGCGCGGCACCGGCGTGATGGTCGTCGGCGCCGCGGAGGCGCCGCTGGCCCCGTACTCGATGGTCTGCCAGCTCGCCTACCCCGAGCTCAGTACCGTCGAGGACCCCGACCGCGCCTACCGCCCCTTCACCGAGGGAGCCTGCGGGTTCGTACCAGCGGAGGGCGGCGCCATGCTCGTCGTCGAGGACGAACGGCGTGCGCGCGACCGGGGGGCGGCCGTCCGGGCCGTCGTGGCCGGACACGCGGCCACCTTCACCGGCGCCTCGCAGTGGGAGCGGTCCCGGGAGGGGCTCGCGCACGCGATCCGGGGCGCCCTCGCCGAGGCCGACTGCGCCCCCGAGGAGATCGACGTCGTCTTCGCCGACGCCCTGGGCGTCCCGGCGGCGGACCGCGCCGAAGCCCTGGCCATCGCCGACGCCCTGGGGGCGCACGGCACCCGGGTGCCCGTCACGGCGCCCAAGACGGGCATCGGACGGGCCTACTGCGGGGCACCCCTGCTGGACACCGCGGCCGCGGTACTCGCGATGGAGCACGGCCAGATCCCCCCGACCCCCAACGTGTTCGACATCTGCCACGACCTCGATGTCGTGACGTCGAACGCCCGCCCCGCCGAACTGCGCACGGCCCTGATCCTCAGCAGAGGGCTCATGGGTTCCAACGCGGCCCTGGTCGTGCGCCGGGGCGGGGACCACGCCCGGTAGTCCGGGCCGCACGTGAGGAGAACACCCGCATGATCACCACCGAAATCACCGTCGACGAACTGGCCGCGCTCATGAAGAAGGCGGCCGGGATAACCGTCGACCCCAAGGAACTCGCGCAGTCCCTGGACGCGCCGTTCGGCACCCTCGGACTCGACTCGCTCGCCCTGCTCGGCATCGTCGGCGAGCTGGAGAACCGGTACAGCCGGCCCCTGCCGCCCGACACGGAGCGCTGCAAGACACCCCGCGCGTTCCTCGATCTCGTCAACGACACCCTCAAGGCTGGAGCCTGAAGTGGCCGGACACACCGAGAACAGCATCGTCATCGACGCCCCGCTCGACCTCGTCTGGGACATCACCAACG
The DNA here is from genome assembly GCF_042888885.1 of Streptomyces sp. NPDC002742. Lineage (NCBI taxonomy): Bacteria > Bacillati > Actinomycetota > Actinomycetes > Kitasatosporales > Streptomycetaceae > Streptomyces > Streptomyces sp. NPDC002742. Next base: position 59,371 of record NZ_JBIAQF010000035.1, on the reverse strand, counting down.
ACATCGAGAACTGGCCGCGGCTCTTCAGCGAGTACGCGTCCCTCGAAATCCTCTCCCGGGACGGCGACACGACGACCTTCCGCCTCACCATGCACCCGGACGACAACGGCAAGGTCTGGAGCTGGGTATCGCAGAGAACCGTCGACCGGGCGGGGCGGACCGTCCGGGCGCGCCGCGTCGAGACGGGACCGTTCGCGCACATGAACATCCGCTGGGAGTACGAGGAGACACCGGCCGGCACCCACATGCGCTGGGTGCAGGACTTCGCGATGAAGCCCGACGCCCCGGTCGACGACGCCTGGATGACGGACAACATCAACCGCAACTCCGTCACGCAGATGGCCCTCATCCGCGACCGGATCGAGCAGGCCGCCCGGGAGCGCCGCAGCCCCGCGGCCATGCCCCGCTGACCACCGCCACCGGCACAGGAAGGACATCCGATGCACCACGCCCTGATCGTCGCCCGCATGGCGCCCGGCTCGGCGCCGGCGATCTCCGACGTGTTCGCCGCCTCCGACCGGGGTGAACTCCCGCACCTCATCGGGGTCGACCGGCGCAGCCTCTTCCAGTTCGGTGACGTGTATCTGCACCTCATCGAATCCGAGCGGGACCCGGCACCGGCCATCGCGAAGATCGCCGGACACCCCGAGTTCAAGAGCGTCAGCCAGGAACTGTCGGCGTACGTCAGCGCGTACGACCCGCAGACATGGCGGAGCCCCAAGGACGCCATGGCGCACTGCTTCTACCGCTGGGAGCGGGACGCCGCCCGCTGAGCGGGCGTCCGGACACGACCCGAGGCCGCCGGCTCCGCGACGAAGCGGAACCGGCGGCCTCGGGTCGTCCCGGGTTCTCCCCGGAGTGCCTTCCGATCAGCCGGGGACGGTGCACTCGAAGGCGTGCAGATAGGCGTTCACCGAGCGGATCCCGCCGATGACCAGGCCCGCGGCCGTGAGCCGGTCGACCATGCTCTGCCGGGTGTGCTTGGCGCCGCCGACGTTGAGGAGCAGCAGCAGGTCCATGGCCGTCGTGAACCGCATCGACGGGGTGTCGTCCACGAGGTTCTCGATGACGACGACCCGGGCACCGGGACGCGCGGCCTTACGGACGTTGGCGAGCGCCCTGCGGGTGCTCTCGTCGTCCCACTCCAGGATGTTCTTGATGATGTACACGTCCGCCTGGACCGGGATGTCCTCGCGGCAGTCCCCGGCCACGATCCGCACCCGGTCGGCCAGCGCCCCGCCGCTGCGCAGCCGCGGATCGGCGTTCTCCACCACGCCCGGCAGGTCGAGCAGGGTGCCGTGCATGCCGGGGTGCTTCTCCAGCAGACTGGCCACGACGTGTCCCTGACCGCCCCCGATGTCGGCGACCGTCTTCACGCCCCGCAGGTCGAGCAGGTCCGCGACGTCCCGAGCCGACTGCGAACTGGACGTCGTCATGGCCCGGTTGAAGACGTGCGCGGACTCGGGCGCGTCTTCGTTGAGGTACGCGAAGAACTCCTTGTCGTACACGTCCTCGAACACGTTGCGGCCGGAGCGGACCGCCTCGTCGAGCTTCGGCCACACGTTCCACGTCCAGGGCTCGGTGCACCACAGGGCGATGTACCGCAGGCTGTTCGGGTCGTCCTCGCGCAGCAGCCGGGACATCTGGGTGTGCGCGAACGTGCCGTCGGGGTGCTCCACGAAGACACCCTGGCAGGACAGGGCGCGCAGCAGCCGGCGCAGTGTCTTCGGCTGGGTCTTCACCGCCGCCGCCAGGTCCTCCGCGCTCATGGGTGTGTCGTCCAGGGCGTCCGCCACACCGAGGCGGGCCGCGGCGCGCACGGCGGCGGCGCAGGCCGCCCCGAAGACGAGTTCCCTCAGCCGCATGGACGGCGGGGGACTCTGATCGACAGTCGTCATTCAATGCCTCGTTCCTGATGTCGTGACCTACGGGGGAGCGGACCGGGCCGAACGGGGGGCGGGCGGACCGGGCCGGTGCGTGGGGAGAACCCGGGGGTACGGGGGCGCGGACCGGGCCCTGCCGGGGTGCGGACCCGGTTCCGCGGTCGGGCCGGGACGTCAGCACATTCCGGCGGGCTCGGAGACCTTGCAGGTGTTGCCGGGGAACGTGTTGCCCTTGCCGGTGTCGCGGTTGGCCAGGTCGGACGGGCCGTTGCGCAGGACCACGTTGTCGCGCACGACGTTGCGCTCGCTGAGCGCGCCCACGAAGCTCTTGAACAGCACGATGCCGCCCGACAGCGGGGAGGTGCCCACGTTGTCCTCGACCCTGTTGTGCGTCACGCGCACGTCCTCCGCTCCGGTGAGGACGATCCCCGAGCCCTGGAGGGCGGGCAGCCGGGCGGTCTTGGGGCAGGACTTGTTGTTGGCGTGGATGTAGTTCCGGCGTACGGACAGGTCCCCGACGCGCGGCTTGTTCTCGTCGCCCACGATGAACACGGCCGTGCAGTTGCCGGTGGCCTCGTTGCGGGCGACGGTCAGGTTGCGCAGCCGCCGCACCGTGATGCCGATCCGGTTGCCGCTCAGCTGGTTGTGGGCGACCACCGTTCCCAGGGTGTCGCGGGCTCCCTCCTCGGTGGCGACCGTGTTGGAAAGGAAGACGCCGGCGTCGCCGTTGTCCTTCGCGGTGTCGCCCACGAACTTCGTGCGGACGGACCTCTCCTCGGCGAGGCCCCACTGGCCGTTCTTCTCCGCGGTCACCCCGCGGACCGTCAGCCCGTCGGTTCCCGACGCCCACAGACCCTGTTTGGAGAAGCCCCTCAGGGTCAGTGAGGCGACCGTGACGCCCCGGACGCGTTTGCTGTCCGTGCCCGTCACACAAATGCCGTTGCCCGCCTTGGCGCACGCGTCGGTTGTGGCCGTACCCGGCACGATGACGGTGGCACGGGCGCTCGCGCCCCGCAGGGTCAGGTCCGCCACCGTGATGGTGACGCTCTCGTGATAAGTGCCGGGGGCGACGACGACGGTGTCGCCCGCTCGCGCCGAGTCCACGGCCTTCTGGATGGATTCACCCGCGCGTACCAGGTGCACTGACGGGTGGTCGGCCGGCAGGGCGGCGCCCATGCCCGAGGCCACGACCACCGCGGTGCACGCGAGGTGGGCCAGCTGTTGTTTGGTCATGTGCCGAAGCTATGAACGGGTGTTCCGGGCCGCCACCGGTGATCCCCCAGGTGGGCCGCTGCTGTCACCGTGACGCGCCGGGAGGACCTCACGACGACGCCGCCCCGGCCGGAGGATCCGGCCGGGGCGGCGTGCGCGGAACAGAACCCGCGGGGGGTGGCGCCGGTGTGGTGCGTGGGTCAGGCGAGGATCGCCAGCGCCTCGTTCCAGGTGGCGGACGGACGCATGACCTTCGCGGCCTTGGCCGGGTCGGGCTGGTAGTAGCCGCCGATGTCGGCCGGGTCGCCCTGGACCGCGTTCAGCTCGCCGACGATCGTCGACTCCTGCGCGGTGAGCGTCTCGGCGAGCTGGGCGAACGACTTGGCGAGGTCCGCGTCGTCGCTCTGCCGCGCCAGCTCGTCCGCCCAGTACAGGGACAGGAAGAAGTGGCTGCCGCGGTTGTCGATGCCGCCGACGCGACGGGTCGGCGACTTGTCCTCGTTGAGGAAGGTCGCCGTCGCGCGGTCGAGGGTGTCGGCGAGCACCTGGGCGCGCGCGTTGCCCGTGGTGGTCGCGAGGTGCTCGAAGCTGGAGGCCAGCGCGAGGAACTCACCGAGGCTGTCCCAGCGCAGGTAGTTCTCCTTGACCAGCTGCTGCACGTGCTTCGGGGCGGAGCCGCCGGCGCCCGTCTCGAAGAGGCCGCCGCCCGCCATCAGCGGGACGATGGACAGCATCTTGGCGCTGGTGCCCAGCTCCAGGATCGGGAACAGGTCGGTCAGGTAGTCGCGCAGCACGTTGCCGGTGACCGAGATCGTGTTCTCGCCGCGGCGGATGCGCTCCACGGACAGCTTGGTCGCCTCGACGGGGGACAGGATGCGGATGTCCAGGCCCTCGGTGTCGTGCTCGGGCAGGTACCGCTTGATCTTCTCGATGAGCACGGCGTCGTGCGCGCGGTCCTCGTCCAGCCAGAACACGGTCGGGTCGCCGGTGGCGCGGGCGCGGGTGACGGCCAGCTTCACCCAGTCGCGGATCGGGGCGTCCTTGGTCTGGCAGGCGCGGAAGATGTCGCCGGCGGAGACGGCCTGCTCCAGGACGACGTTGCCGGCCTGGTCGATTAGGCGGACCGTGCCGGTGGCCGGGATCTCGAAGGTCTTGTCGTGGCTGCCGTACTCCTCGGCCTTCTGCGCCATCAGACCGACGTTCGGGACGGTGCCCATGGTCGACGGGTCGAAGGCGCCGTTGGCGCGGCAGTCGTCGATGACGACCTGGTAGACACCGGAGTAGCTGCTGTCGGGCAGGACCGCGAGGGTGTCGGCCTCCTGGCCGTCCGGGCCCCACATGTGCCCGGAGGTGCGGATCATGGCCGGCATCGAGGCGTCGACGATGACGTCGGACGGCACGTGCAGGTTGGTGATGCCCTTGTCGGAGTCGACCATCGCGAGGGCCGGGCCCTCGGCGAGCTCGGCGTCGAAGGACGCCTTGATCTCGGCACCCTCGGGCAGCGCCTCCAGGCCCTTGTAGATGCCGCCGAGACCGTCGTTCGGGGACAGGCCGGCGGCGGCGAGGGTCGCGCCGTGCGCCGCGAACGTCTTCGGGAAGAAGGCGCGCACCACGTGACCGAAGACGATCGGGTCGGAGACCTTCATCATCGTGGCCTTGAGGTGCACCGAGAACAGCACGTCCTCGGCCTTGGCGCGGGCGATCTGCTCGGTGAGGAACTCGCGCAGCGGCGCCACGTGCAGGACGGACGCGTCCACGACCTCGTCCGCGAGGACGGGTACGGACTCGCGCAGGACGGTGGTGGAGCCGTCGTCGCCGACCAGCTCGATCCGCAGCGCGCCGGCCTCGGTGATCACCGCGGACTTCTCGGTGGAGCGGAAGTCGTCGACGCCCATGGTGGCGACGTTCGTCTTCGAGTCGGACGTCCACTTGCCCATGCGGTGCGGGTGGGTCTTGGCGTAGTTCTTGACCGACGCGGGGGCGCGGCGGTCGGAGTTGCCCTCGCGCAGGACCGGGTTCACGGCGCTGCCCTTGACCTTGTCGTAACGGGCGCGGATGTCGCGCTCCTCGTCCGACTTCGGGTCGTCCGGGTAGTCCGGGAGCGCGTAGCCCTGCGCCTGCAGCTCGGCGACGGCCGCCTTGAGCTGGGGGATCGAGGCCGAGATGTTCGGCAGCTTGATGATGTTCGCGCCGGGCGTCTTGGCCAGCTCACCGAGCTCGGACAGGGCGTCCGCGATGCGCTGGTCCTCCTGGAGGAACTCCGGGAAGAGGGCGATGATGCGCCCGGCCAGCGAGATGTCACGGGTCTCCACAGTGACACCCGCCTGCGAGGCGTACGCCTGGACCACCGGCAGGAACGAATACGTCGCCAGGGCCGGGGCCTCGTCAGTGTGCGTGTAAATGATGGTCGAGTCAGTCACCGGGTGCTCCGCTCCACGTCTGCAACATTGCTCGACATCAAGATATCTCGTGAGCGGCCCCGGCTCGACAGGGGTCCGTCCCGGGTCGGCCCGGAGGCGCGGGATTCCGCCGTCCGCGTCGGACCGCGCGGACCGCGACGGCCACCGCCGGTGCCGCGTTCGGGCCGGGCCGGGCGGAAGTGAAAACGCGTGCCGGAGTGAACGCGGGAATCGCCGGATCGAGGCAACCGGGCGCTCCGCCCAGGCGTATTCCAGGTGATCGCCCACTTGATCTCGCGGCGGGTCTCCAGGCTCTCCGTCGCCCGAAAAGAAAGCGGACCATGAGATATCGCACCAGAGTGACGGCCCCCGCGGCCGCGCTGCTCGGCACGGCCGCAGCGCTCGTCGCCGCCCCCGCGGCCTCGGCGCGGCCCCTCGCCTCAAGACCGGACGAGGGCACCCCGGGCGCGGAGACCCTCGGCGATTCCGTCTTCCCGGCCCTCGGCAACGGCGGCTACCGTGTCGAGGCCTACCACCTCGACTTCTCGTACGACGCCACGACCCGGCTGGTCGACGCCAAGGCGACCCTGATGATCAGGGCGACCCAGGACCTCTCCCGCTTCTCGCTCGACGCGCTCGGCCTGGATGTGCGCACGGTGCGGGTCGGGGGTGTCGCGGCAGCCTTCGAGCAGGCGGACGAGAAGCTTCGGGTCACCCCTGTCCGCACCCTGCCGAGGTCCCGCGCCGTCGCGGTCTGTGTCGAGTACGGCGCCGACCCCGCCAAGGCACTCACGCACACCGCCTGGGTTCCCACCCCCGACGGCTTCGCGATATGTCCTCAGCCCAATTCCGCGCACACCGTTTTCCCTTGTAACGACCATCCGATGGACAAGGCGGACTTCAGCTTCCGTGTCACCGTGCCGAGCGGGCTGCGCGGTGTCGCGAACGGCACGCTGGTCTGCACGGAGAACCTGGACGGCGACCGCACCGCGTACACGTACCGCTCGGGTTCCCCGATGGCCACCGAGCTGGTGCAGATCACGGTCGGCGACTACGTCGTCAAGGAGCGGCAGGGGCCGAACGGGCTGGGGCTGCGCGACGTCGTCCCGGCGGCGCGCGCCACCGCGCTGGAGCCGGCGCTCGCGCTCACCCCCGGCCTTCTCGACTGGCTGGAACAGCGCCTCGGCGCCTACCCGTTCGAGACGTACGGGCTGCTGCCCTGCAACTCCGACGACGCGAACGCCTTCGACTTCACGGGCCTGGAGACCCAGACCCTGACGCTCTACAAGCCGAACTTCCTGCTCCAGGAGGAGAAGAAGATCGGCTCGCACATGATGCACGAGCTGGTCCACTCCTGGTTCGGCAACAGCGTCAGCCCGGCCAACTGGGCCGATCTGTGGCTGAACGAGGGCCACGCGGACTTCTACGGGCTGCTCTACCGCTACGAGCGCGGCTGGGCCGACTCGCTCGGCATGACCACCATGGAAGCCCGGATGAAGGACACGTACGCCAGGGGCGACCAGTGGCGCAACGACTCCGGGCCCGTCGCCGCGCCGAACGAGGCCGACCTCTTCGACAACCAGCGCTATCTGGGCGGTGTCCTGGTCCTCTACGCGCTGCGCGAGGCCCTCGGCGAGGACGTCTTCAACCGCGTCGAGCGCACCTTCCTGGAGCGGTACCGCAACTCCGCGACGACCACCGCCGACTACATCGCGGTCGCGTCCGAGATCTCCGGACAGGACCAGTCCGGTTTCCTCAACGATTGGCTGTACGGGACCAAGACGCCGCGCATGCCCAACCACCCGGACTGGACGGTCACCCCGGTGGTGACCAGCCTGGTCGCACCGCGCCACCGCGTGCCCGGCCACTACCCGGACTCGACCGCCACGCTCTGATCGCGCAGGCGACCGGCCACCGGCGGGGGCGGGGGCGGGGGCCGGCGAGCGGCGGGGGCCGGGCGGAGTGCTCCGCCCGGCCCCCGGACCGTTCTGAGGACCCGTTCTGAGGACCCGTTCTCAGGACTGGTCCTCGGGCCTGTTCTCAAGGCCGCTTCGCGGCCTCGCGCTGATGGGGGATGGCGGTTTCCAGGAACCCCGCGCCGCCCGGCTGGAGCGCGACGGTCCGGGCGGGCGACGGAATCCGGATGCCCTCGTCCCGGTAGCGCTTGTGCAGGCGCTTGATGAACTCGTGCTTGATCCGGTACTGGTCGCTGAACTCGCCCACACCGAGGATCACGGTGAGACCGATGCGGGAGTCTCCGAAGGTGTGGAAACGCACCGCGGGTTCGTGCTCCGGTACGGCGCCGTCGATCCCGGTCATCACCTGGGCGACGACCTCGTTGGTGACCCGCTCGACGTGGTCCAGGTCGCTGTCGTAGCCGACGCCGACCTGGACGGTGAGCGTCATCCGCTGCTCGGGCCGGGTGAAGTTGGTCATGTTCGTGCCCGAGAGCTGGGCGTTGGGGATGATGACCAGGTTGTTGGAGAGCTGACGGACCGTGGTGTTGCGCCAGTTGATGTCGACGACGTACCCCTCCTCGCCGCTGCTCAGCTGGATGTAGTCGCCTGGCTGGATCGTCTTCGACGCGAGGATGTGCACGCCCGCGAAGAGGTTGGCGAGGGTGTCCTGGAGGGCGAGGGCGACGGCCAGGCCGCCCACACCCAAGGCCGTCAGCAGGGGCGCGATCGAGATACCGAGGGTCTGCAGGACGATCAGGAAGCCGATCGCCAGCACCACGACCCGGGTGATGTTGACGAAGATGGTGGCCGACCCGGCGACGCCCGAACGGGACTGGGTCACCGACCGCACCAGGCCGGTGATCAGCCGGGCCGCGGTGACGGTCGTGACCAGGATGAGCAGAACGGTCAGCGACCGGTTGACGGTACGGCCGATCGGCGCGGTCAGCGGAAGCACCGCGGCCGCCGCGGCGATGCCCCCGGCGACGGCCGACCACGGCACCACGGTGCGCAGCGCGTCCACCATGATGTCGTCACCGCTCCAGCGGGTGCGTTCGGCGTGCTTGCCCAGCCAGCGCAGCAGCATCCGCAGCAGGAACGCCGCCAGCAGCCCCGCTGCCACGGCTATTCCGGCGATCATCAGGTCGTCCACGGTGACGGAGCGCTTCATCGATGACCTCCTCGGAAGCCGCGACCGGGGTGAGGGCCCGCGGGCCGAATGTGCTGTGTCGTCACTTGCCACCTGCTCGAATCCGGGAACGCACGATCATGCCCGGACGTGTTTTCGTCATCGTCCGGGGGGACCGCTCATCCTGCCGCATCCGCGTGCCCCTCCGTCACCAACCCCGTGTGCGGCCCCTCTTGACGGCTCACCCGGCCAACTGCCCTTGCCTGCGGGGGCGCGGGTGCGGGTGGCCGTCGCGCGGGCTCAGGTGTCGCCGCCACGGCCCTTGCCCGGCCAGTGCCGTCCCTACCGCTCCTTGACCTCGACGCGTGCTGTGTTGTTCTTCGGGCGGGGGTCTCCCTCCCGGTACAGCGTGGTGACGAAACCGGGCCGCAGGTCCCCTGACGCCTCGACGCGGAACTCGAACACGTACCGCAGCTCCTTTCCGGCCGCGAGGTAATTCCCCAAGGGGCTGGGGCTCCCACAGCCGTAACCCCGCCCCTTGGGTCCGCCGAGGCCCGGCTCCCTCAAGGGGGGGCGCGCGGAGGGCCGGTCGGTCTTGTGCCCGTAGCAGGTGGACGGAGCGTGCACGACGGTCACCCCCGGAGGCACGGACAGCCACAGCGAATCGTAGTTGCCCGACTCCTCCTTCGGCGTAGCGCTCCTGCTCCCGGGTCCGAGGTTGCGCACGGTGAACTCGGCCCGCACCACGTCGCCGGGCCTGCCCCGCAGGGTGGTCCCGGTGACGGCGAAGTCCGCCGTGTTGGCCACGTCGACGGCGGTGCGCAGCGGATGCTGCACCTTCGCGTCCGTGCGCAGGTGCGTGGCGGCGGAGGACCGGGGGACGGCCGTCAGCTCGTCGGGTCCGTCGCCCGCCCGTTGGTTGCCCATGGGCGACGAGTGGGCGTTGCCGGACGACCACAACCCCACTTCGTACCCGATGCTTTCCCGCATGGCGTCGGTATCCGCCCGTACCGTCCCGAGATCGAGGTCGTACGAGGACAACGGGTCGAAGGGGCCCCGCACCTTGCAGCTCACCGTCGTCCAACGGGTCTGTTCGCGTTCCCACACGCAGTTGCGGAACCGCTCGGTCAGCGACAGGCCCGGTGAGAGCGTCAGCCGGACCTCGACCGCGGGGAGAGCGGTGCGGGTGAAGTTGGTGAAGCCGCCCGGCAGCGGCAGCGTCCCGCCGGGGGCGAGCCGTTCGCGGGCGTTCGCCGCCCGGTCGAACACTTGCCCGGCCTCCCGGACCGTGACCGTGTATCGCTGCATGCCGTGCGAGCCGTCCCCGCCGGAAGCCGTGATCCGTACTTGGCGGGACAGGCCCGCGGCCGAGGTCTTCGGGCGGCCGACGCGTACAGCGCCGACCCGGACGGGAACGCCCCGCCGGACCGGGCCGATGCCGTGGCAGACGCCGATCAGGTCGCCGTCGGGGTCGCAGGGCACGTCCACGTCGTCCGAGACGGTCTTCAGGGCGGAGGCGTCGATCGTCACGGTGACGTCGGTGAGGTCGGTTTGTCCCACGTCGGACACCCAGATGCCGTTGGAGTGGGCGGCCTTGTCCATGGGGACTATCTCCTCCCACGGTGTGTCGACGACCACGACCAGGGGGTGTGTGGTGGCGTCCGGCCGCGTGGTGTCCGCGGTGGCGGGTGCGGTGATCAGCAGGGCGCCGGCCGTCAGAGCCATGCCGGCGAGCGTGAGGCGACGGGGGCGCAGGGGGGTGCGATTCATCAGGACTCCTCCCGGGGGGTGTGGGAGGCCTCGGACCGGCGCCGCAGCCACAGGGCGGCGCCGCCCAGGGCCAGCGCCGCGGCGATGCCGCCGCCGATGAGGACAGGGGAGAGGGAGGCGCCCGTGCTTGATGCCGACGGGGTGGCCGGGGCGCCGGCGATGTCGACCTTGATGGCGGCCGAGTTGTTCGACGGGTCGCTGTCGCCGTGGCCGATGGCCCCCGCCATCCTGATTCCGCCGGGCCTGTTGTCGGCCCGGTCGATGCGGAACACGAAGGGGAAGTACTCGAACTGCCCCGGGGACATGGTCCGGCTCTTGTCGAGACGGTGCTGCCAGCAGTAGTAGTGGGACGCGCCCGGGGCACCCTTGTCCCCGTGTCCTCGCTCCTCGCCCCGGCAGAAGTCGGGGACCTCGACGGCCGTCAGTCCGGGCGGCACCGTCAGGTTGACCACGACCGCCGTCTCGTTGTCCTCCTCGTCGTCGAATACGGCCCACACGCCCCCGGGACCGTTGTTGACGAAGAAGAAGTCGGCCTTGACCTTGTCTCCCCGCTTGCCGCGCAGGGTCACCTCGTTGAGCGCGAGGTCGACGGGGTTGTCGACGTCCAGACGGGTCGACACCACGTCGTACGAAGCCGAAGCCGAAGCCGAAGCCGAAGCCGAAGCCGAAGCCGAAGCCGAAGCCGAAGCCGAAGCCGAAGCCGACCGGACGTACCGGTCTGCGTGGTCGCGCTCGCCGAAGGCCAGCGGGCGGCCTGTGCCCCGGCGTGCGCCTTCCGGCGGCTTGGCCTCGGTGGGCACGCTGTAGTAGATGTTCCCGAAGCTCGCCGCGTTGTCGACGTTCACCTTGCCGAAGTCCAGGTCGTAGGACCGGCCGGGTCGCATCGTGCCTTCGAGTCGGCAGATCATGCTGTTGGCCAGCAAGGTCTCATGGCTCTCCTGGTACCAGCAGTTGCCGAACTCGTCGGCGAAGGAGAGGTAGCGGTCGAGTTGGACCTCCAGATAAAGGGTGTCGAGCGTTCGTCCCGTGCTGTTGGTGAATCCTCCGGGCAGGTCGAACGTCGCCCCCGGGGTCGTGGTGACCTTCTCGATCGCCCGGTCGAAGCGGGGCTTGTCCTCCTCGGCGGCGGCGAGGTGCGGTGTCCCCAGGACCATCAGCAGACCGGCCACCAGGGACAGTGACCAGGCACGACCGGACGGCTGCCCGAGCGTGCGACTCTCTCGACGGGGCAAAAGCCCTCCCTCTGTCGTGGAACGCCGGTGGGCCGACCCCTTGGAGCCGGCCCACCGGACGGTGTGCTCGCACCCTGAGACCAAGATCGCCGTACGAAGGTTGTACGAGCCCGGGCGTCAGACCTCGCTTCCACGGCTCAGACCCGGGCCCTGCACGCCTACCTGCGCCGACGCAACGCGAACGCCCGCCACCGCGACGTCCTGGCCGTCGAACGCGAAGAACGCGCCCGTATCCGCAGCGAGAAGGGCATCCGCTGGGGCGGACGCCCGCTCGCCGCCGCAGCCTGAACCACCCGGCGAACCTATGCGGTCGGAGCACTGGCTCCGGCCCTGGTGCCGGAGCTAGCCGAACGAACCGTGCCGCCCCGCGCCGGAGGCGAAGCGGGCCGCGCCCTCCATGCTCTCGTCCAGCACGCCCATGCCGTAACGGAGTTCGGTGCGCATGGCCTCCTTCTCGATCAGGCCCTCCTGGTCGAGGACCGAGGCGCGGTCGCTGCGCAGACAGGACTGCGGGAAGTCGGCGATCTCGGCGGCCAGTAGCTCGGCCTCGGCGCGGGCCCGGCCCACCGGGACGACGCGGTTGGCGAGCCCCATCTCGTACGCTTCCGGAGCGGCGACCGCGCGACCGGTGAGGATCATGTCCATCGCGCGGCTCGTGCCGATCAGCCGGGGGAGCCGTACCGTGCCCCCGTCGATCAGCGGCACCCCCCACCGGCGGCAGAACACCCCGAAGACGGCGTCCTCCTCGGCGACCCGCAGATCGCACCAGAGCGCCAGTTCCAGGCCACCGGCCACGGCGTGTCCCGCGACCGCCGCGATCACCGGCTTGGTCAGGCGCAGCCGGGTGGGACCCATCGGGCCGTCACCGTCCTCGGTGACCTCGTTGCCGCGCTCGGTGCCGATGGCCTTGAGGTCCGCGCCCGCGCAGAAGGTGCCGCCCTCGCCCCAGAGCACGGCGACGCGCGCCGTCTCGTCGGCCTCGAACTTCCGGAAGGCGTCCGCGAGTTCGGCGGCGGTCGGCCCGTCCACCGCGTTGCGGGCCGTGGGCCTGGAGAGGACGACGGTGGTGACGTGACCCTGACGTTCGATCCGGACCGGCATCGCGCTGTCCCTTTCTCCGGCCGGCGCGCCACACCGCACGCCGTGTTACTCCTCGGTATCACAGCACGCGACGGAACGCACGGCCTGGAGCGGAAGGGCCCTGATGCCCAGATGCCCCGGCCCTCCGACGCCCGGCCCCCCTCCCACGCCCGGACCCCCTCCGACGCCCGGACCCGGTCCGGGCACACCGCGCGAGCCGGAGCGAGCCGACAGGCCCGGCTCAGGTTCAGATCACCTTGTAGCGGACCAACGCGCCCAGCGTCAGCGCTCCCGGGAGGAGCGGCAGCCACACGGTGATGATCCGGTACGCCAGTACCACCGCGGTCGCCACGGCCACCGGGCCGCCCGCGGCGACCAGCGTCACGATCAGCGCCGCCTCGACCGAACCGAGTCCGCCGGGCGTCGGCACCATCGCGACCGCGACCGTCGCCGCCAGATAGGCGATCATCATGTGCGTGGGCGACACCGGGAGACCCAGCGCCCGCCCCACCGCGGCGAGTCCGGCCGCCTGGAGCAGCGGGAAGGCGAGCGAGCCGCCCCACAGGGCCAGGGCCCGGGACGGACGGGTGTGCACCGAGCGGGCCTCGCCGAACGCGGTGCGCAGGAAGGAGAAGACGGCCGCGCGCAGCCGTCGTACGAGAGCGAGCACGGCCACCGCGGCGCACAGGACCGCGCCGATGCCGAGCAGCAGCAGCGGGCCCACCGCCCCTTCCGGAAGCAGGCCGCCGAGCTGGAGCGCTCCGGGGAACGCGATCAGCAGGCCGGAGAGCAGGGTCAGCCGGGCGACCGACTCGGCGAGCAGATACAGCGCGAGCGCGGCCGACGACCGGGCCAGCGGTACCCCGCACACGGTCATGAACCGCAGATTGACCGCACCGGCGCCGAGACCCGTCGGCAGCAGATGGTTCGCCGCGCCCGCGGCGAACTGCGTGGCGAGCAGCCGGCGCGCCGGCAGCCGTTGCACGACCGCGCCCTGGCGGGTCACGGCCGCGGCCACCCACGTCAGACAGGTGGCGGCGGCCGCGGCCACGAGCCAGGGCCACTGGGCCGACCTCAGATGACCGAAGCCCTCGACGAGCACGGACCGGTGGCGCACGGCCACCACCAGGACCAGGGCGAGCGGCAGCAGGCACAGGACCGGACGGACGGCAGGCCGCAGGGCGAGGCGGCGGGGGAGCCGGGGCAGCGCCCGGGGAAGTCGTACGGATGTCACATCGGGAGAGGTTTTCCACACCGCACCAACGTGAGGTTGCGGGTGCGGAGACGGCGGCTGACACGCCGGGCAAGCCGTGGGAGCGGCGGCCCTCGGGGGCGCGGTGCCGACCCTGGTGTTCACCTCGGTGTCGACCGCGGTGCTGCCCCCGGCGATGCGGAGGGGCAGCCCGTGCGAGTGTTCCCGCCCGGAGCTGTTGACCTCAACAAAGCTTGAGGTCCTACTGTCTCTCTCATGAGCATGGAGACCACAGCCTGGACACAGCTCCACAGTGTCATGAACGCCCAACAGGAGCGTCGTCCCTTCGACCGTGCGACGCTTCGCCGCATCGCCGCCTTCGCCCGTCCGCATCGCCGTCGTATCTGGCAGTTCGTCCTCCTCAGTGTGCTGACCGCGCTGCTGGCCGTCGCGACGCCGGTGCTCGCGGGGCGCGTCGTGGACGCCATCGTGACCCACGGCAACGAGAGCACCGTCATCCGTCTTGCCGTGCTCATCGCCGTCATCGCGCTCGCCGAGGCGGCCCTGGGGATACTGAGCCGCTGGCTTTCGTCGACGCTCGGCGAGGGACTCATCCTCGATCTGCGGACGGCTGTCTTCGATCATGTGCAGCGCATGCCGGTCGCGTTCTTCACACGTACACGTACGGGCGCGCTCGTCAGCCGACTCAACAACGACGTCATCGGCGCCCAGCGAGCCTTCAGCAACACCCTGTCCGGAGTCGTCAGCAATGTGGTGACCCTGCTGCTCACCCTGGCCGTGATGCTCACCCTGTCCTGGCAGATCACCCTGCTCGCGCTGGTCCTGCTGCCGGTGTTCGTGCTTCCCGCCCGGCGGATGGGCAGCCGGATGGCCAAGCTCCAGCGGGAGGCCGCCGACCTCAACGCCTCCATGGGCACCCGCATGACCGAGCGCTTCTCCGCGCCCGGCGCCACCCTCGTCAAGCTCTTCGGGCGGCCCGGGCAGGAGTCCGTCGAGTTCGCGGCGCGCGCCCGGCGGGTGCGGGACATCGGGGTGCGTACGGCGATGGCCCAGTCCGCCTTCATCACCGCCCTCACCCTCGTCTCGGCCCTGGCGCTCGCCCTCGTCTACGGCCTCGGCGGCTGGTTCGCGCTGGAGGGCACGCTGCAGCCGGGCGCCGTCGTCTCGCTGGCGCTGCTGCTCACCCGCCTGTACGCGCCGCTCACCTCGCTCGCCGGGGCACGCGTCGAGGTGATGAGCGCCCTGGTCAGCTTCGAGCGCGTCTTCGAGGTGCTCGACCTGAAGCCGCTCATCGACGAGAAGCCGGACGCCCGCGCGGTCCCGGACGGGCCCGTCGCCGTCGAGTTCGACGACGTCCGTTTCGCCTACCCCTCCGCCGACAAGGTCTCCCTGGCCTCCCTGGAGGAGGTCGCCGCCCTCGATACCCGGGGCGGTGCCGAGGTCCTGCACGGCATCTCCTTCCGTGCCGAACCCGGCCAGACCGTCGCGCTCGTCGGTTCCTCCGGCGCCGGCAAGTCGACCATCGCCCAACTGCTGCCGCGCCTGTACGACACCGACGCGGGCGCCGTGCGCATCGGCGGGGTCGACGTCCGCGAGCTCAGCGCCGCGTCGATGCGCGCGACCCTCGGCATGGTCACGCAGGACGGACACCTCTTCCACGAATCGGTCCGCGAGAACCTGCTCCTCGCCCGGCCCGGCGCGACCGAGGACGAACTGTGGGACGTGCTGCGCCGCGCCCGCCTCGAAGAGCTCGTACGGTCCCTGCCCGACGGCCTCGACACCGTGGTCGGCGAGCGCGGCTACCGGCTCTCCGGCGGCGAGCGCCAGCGCATGACCATCGCCCGGCTGCTGCTGGCCCGCCAGCGGGTCGTCATCCTCGACGAGGCCACCGCCCACCTCGACAACACCTCGGAGGCGGCCGTGCAGGAGGCGCTCGCCGAGGCACTGGAGGGCCGCACCGCCGTCGTGATCGCGCACCGGCTGTCGACCGTGCGGGCCGCCGACCTGATCCTCGTCGTCGAGGCGGGCCGGATCGTCGAGCGGGGCACCCATGAGGATCTGCTGGCGGTGGACGGGCGCTACGCGGAGCTCTACCGGACGCAGTTCAGGACCGGCCGGGAGGACGCGGGGGAGATCCCGGTCGCGGTGGACGTGGCGCCGTAGGGCCCGGGGGAGCACGGAGCCGCACGCGTGGACGCCCGCCGTACCGCACCGGCGGGCGTCCACTCGTGTCCACCTTCGGGATCCGCGGGCCCGGCTGCCCTTCGGGACCTCGGTCAGGCGGTGAACCGGTGGCTGCCGGAGCCGACCCGGTACACCGCGCAGCCGTCCTCCGTACGCAGGAAGGTCGCGCGGGTGTGGGAGACCGCGTCCGGTCCGGTCGCGGGGATCCACACCTCGGCCGTGGTGTTGGCGGGCACGGCGCAGCTGAGGTCGAAGCCGCCGGAGCGCAGGTGCCACCGCGTCGAGACCGGTCCGTACACGGAGGTGAACGTGGCGCGCGCGGAGGTGACGTCGCCGCCCGGCCTGGGACGCACGACGATCTCCCGGTAGCCGGGGCGGCCCGGCGAGATGCCGGCGATGTTGGCGTACATCCACTCGCCCACCGAGCCGTACGCGTAGTGGTCGAAGGAGTTCATGTCCGGGGTCTGGAAGCTGCCGTCGGGCCGGACGGAGTCCCAGCGTTCCCACATCGTGGTGGAGCCCTTGTCGATCTGGTAGCCCCAGCTCGGGAAGGAGCGCTGCTGGAGCAGCCGGTAGGCGACGTCGGTGTGCCCGGTGTCGGTGAGGACGGGCAGCAGCCGGGGCGTGCCGAGGAAGCCCGTCGACAGGTGCCAGTCCTTCGCGCGGATCAGGTCGACGAGACGGCCGGCCGCCGCGGTGCGCAGGGCGTCCGGCAGCAGGTTCATGGACAGGGCGAGGACGTACGCCGTCTGTGTGTCGCCCTTCACCTTCCCGTCCGCGCCGACGTAGGCGTTCCGGAACGCCTCGCGAATGCGTTCGAAGAGACCGGCGTAGGGTGCGGGATCCTTGCCGAGCGCGGTGGCCATCCGGCCCGCGAGGTCGGCGCTGTGCGCGAAGTACGCGGTGGCGATGACGTCCTTGGGGGTCTCGTCGGAGACGTTCAGCCAGTCCCCGTATCCGTCCGCCGGTCGCAGCAGGTGGTCGCTGTGGCGCTCCAGGTAGCTCAGCCAGGACTGGACGGACGGCCAGGCGTCGGCCAGGACCTGCCGGTCCCCGTAGGCCTCGTACAGCGACCAGGGGACCGTGACACCCGCGTCGCCCCAGCCCGCGACGCCGTTGCCGACCGTCCCGACCATGGGTGCCACGTCCGTGAACGCGCCCTCCGCGGTCTGGCCGTCGCGCAGGTCCACGAGCCACTTGGCGAGGAAACGGGCCGACTCCATCGTGTACGCGGCCGTGGGCGCGAAGACGTTGATGTCGCCGGTCCAGCCCAGCCGCTCGTCGCGGGCGGGGGTGTCCGTCGGAACGGAGAGGAAGTTGCCGCGCTGTCCCCAAGTGATGTTGCTGTGGAGCTGGTTGAGCATCGGGACGTCGGTCTCGAAATCGAGGGTGAAGGGCGCCGACGTATGCATCACGCGACCGGTCACGGCCCGCGCGGAGGGAGTGCCGGGGAATCCGGTGAGTTCGACGTAACGGAATCCGTGGAAGGTGAAACGCGGTTCGTACGTCTCCTCGCCGCCCCCCTTGAGGGTGTACGTGTCGGTCGCGGCGGCCGAGCGCAGGTTCGCGGTGTAGAGGGTGCCGTCCGGGTTGAGGACCTCGGCGTGACGTATCCGCACGGTCGTCCCGGCGTCGCCCGAGACACGCAGCCGCACCGAGCCGACCATGTTCTGGCCCAGGTCGAGGACGAAGACGCCGGGCGCGGGTTCGGTCACCGTCTCCGCCGGACGTTCACCGGCCACGCGGACCGGGCCGTCGACCTGCGCGACGATCCGGCCGGGCGCGCCGTCGCCCGCCGTGCGGACGGCGAGCCAGGCGCGGTCGTCGAAGCCGGGTGAGGTCCAGCCGGGGGTCTCCATGCGCGCGTCGTACGTCTCGCCGCCCAGCAGGTCGGCGGCGACGATCGGCCCGGCCGCGGCCCGCCAGTTGGTGCCCGAAGTGACGCGTTCGCTGGTCCCGTCGGCGTAGTCGATCTCCAACTGGGCCAGCAGGGCGGGGCGTTCACCGTACTGGTGAGGCCCGAACATGCCGACGTTGCCGGCGTACCAGCCCGGCGCCACGTACGCGCCGATGGCGTTCGCGCCGGGCCGGACAAGGGAGGTGACGTCGTACGTCTGGTACTGGACGCGTTCGCGGTAGTCGGTCCAGCCGGGGGCGAGCTGGTCGCGCCCCACCCGGCGGCCGTTGAGGTGCGCCTCGTACAGGCCGAGAGCCGTGGCGTACAGGCGGGCGCGGGCCACCTTCTTGCGGGGGAGCGTGAACTCGTGCCGCAGCTGGTTGGCGGCGAACGACGCCGGGACGACCCTGCCCCAGGGGCCCGCCCCCCAGGTGGCGGCCTGCTTCGCCGCCGGCCAGCCGCTGTCGTCGAAGCCGTCCCCGCGCCAGTCGCCCGCGGGCTCCGAGTTCGTCGTCCGCCAGGAGGCGTCGGTCACGATCCGCTGTTCGCCGGACACCGTGCTCAGGGTGAGGACCGCGACCAGACCGGCGGGGCCCACCGTCGCGTTGGTCGCCGCGACCGCGAGGACGTTCCGGCCGGGGCGCAGCCGCGCGAGGACGTCGACGACGGCCGGATGGCGCCAGTCCTCGTTGTCCGTCTCCAGGTCGGTGCGGGCCACTTCGGCGCCGTTCACGGACAGGGAGAAAACGTTGTCAGCGGTGATGGCCATCTTCGCCGCCGTGACGCCGTCGGGGAGGTCGACGACCCGCCGGAACCACCGTGTGGCCGCCGGAGCGCTGCTCGCCGGATCACCTTCGGGGAACCAGATCCAGCTGCAGCCTTCGAGGGAGGGCGCGTCCGTGAGGACGGCGGGAGCCGAGACCCAGTCCGCCGACCACGAAGCGTCCATGAGTCCGGTCTCCCACCAGGACGGCGCGCTCCAGCCGGAGGCCGCGCCGTCGGTGTCCCAGACCCGTACGGACCAGAAGTAGCGGGTCCGGGGGGCGAGTTGAGGACCGGCGTACGGGACGAGGACGGACTGGCCGGACGTCACCTTCCCGCTGTCCCAGACGTCCGGACGGGACAGCCCCGACGCGCTGGAGGCGACGCGGAGTCGGTAGGCGCTCTGGAGCGTCTCCGGCTTGTCCGAGACCAACGGCCAGCTCAGCCGGGGGCGTTGCGCGTCGAGTCCCAAGGGGTGCTTGACGTACTCGACGGTCGGAGCGGTGACGCGCGGAGCTCCGCGCCCGGTACGCGGCCCGGCCGTCGCGGACACCGGTGCGGACATGGGCGCCGGTACGGAGGCGGCCACGGCCGGTCCCGCTCCTGTGGCCGTCGCGGCGACGGCGCCCGCCGCGCCCGCCAGAATGTTCCTCCTGCTGATCAACTGCGGCCCCTCACCTAGGAGTTGTGAATCGATTCACAGCGGTGAAGGTAGGGGCGTGGGGGGTGAGGGTCAATGAGGGTGCAGGTAATTTCCGGGATTCGACTCTGCTGATCCGTGTCATCGCGGAGATCTGGCTGGTTCCCCCACCTGTGGATTGAACGGTTTCAATTCATGAGTGGAGTGGTCCCCGCCCGGTCCCGGCACGCTGTCGCGCGCCTGACGGCCGCAGTCCCGACCGCCCACGGCCACGCCGGGCGGCGAAGGGCCGGGAAGGTGGGTCGAATCTCCGTGGCCCTGGGCCGCGTCCTCGGCCATGATGAACGGCGTTGTCTAGGCAGGGTGGTAGTCGGGGTGGGGATTTCGTGGGCGACGCGTGAGTTGCTCGACAGGTACGCCGGCGATCCGAAGACGGTGACCTGGCGGTGGGAGTCGATGGTCGTGGACGTGGTGCTGCGGTACGGGTCCCGATCCGACGTGGAGGCGCTTCTCCCGGTGTTCCTCGACGATCCCGGAGCGCGCGAGAAGCTGGTTCCGATTTTCGCCCGGCACGGAGATGTCGGTGTGGCTGAACGCCTGCTGGAAGCGGGCGTCGAGGCGGGCAGGTTGCGTGACGGTGTGCCGACCGGTGTGCTGCACGCTGTCGGTTACCTGGGGTGCGAGTCGGCCGAGCGGATGTTGTGGGAGCACGTCGAGCGTCCTCACTACGATCACCACGAGGCGATGGACGCGTGCCTGGGCTTGCTGCACCTGCCGTGCCAGGGCCTGCGGACCGAGATCGCGGAGGCTCTGGAGCGGCACGTCGGCTCCGGCCTGTTCCCTGAGTTCTTGCCGATCCTCGCCACGAAGACGGGTGATCCGTCATGGTTGGGAAGGCTCGTCGAGTGGGGCGAGAGCGGTGCGTCCACGGACTGCAACGGCGGACTGATCCTGGGCATCGCGGCTCACGGCGACGCCGCACGCGCCGAATTCAACCGGCTGCTGTGGAATCCGCGCTGGCAGGCCTACGGCGGCGGAACGGGATCGGACCGCTGGGCGTATGCGGGCGCACGCCTGCTGGGACTCGGTATGCCGGAGCTGTACGCCGAGCTGGTCGCCCGATTGAACTCCGACGAGAGCACCGACGGCAAACGGCACTGCGTCGAGACGTTCAGCGCGCTTCTGAGTCATCGGGTGGAGCGCAGCTGGACCGGTCTGCGCACGGCGCCGGAACCGGACGAGAGCGGTGACGCCCTGTGCGACCTTCTGTTCGAGTGGTCTTCCCCTCATGAGGACGACTCGCTGATCGGCCTGGCCGGCCGTGTGCTCGGCCACGAGGACCGGCTCGTCACGGAGTTGTACCACCTGGAGGCGGCCCTGCGGAGTGAGGCGAGACACGAGCTGGAGCTCCGAGTGGTCGCGTCTCACTGAGGGGGAGGTCGACGGAAGGCCCCGCCCTGCCGCTTCGCGCCCCGGAACCGATCGTGGACGGTCACGGGGCGCGAGAAGGCCGCGCTTCGGCTCGGACGGTGTGCCCGCCCGCGTCGAGCGGTTCATCGGCTCGGTCGATGAACTTGGGTGGCGGAATCCGTCTCCCCTGCTCGAAGGAGGCGATCGTCGACGCCGGGCACCCCGTCCGCGCCCCGAGTGGCGGAGAGCCGCGAGGCGGGCGTCACGCTGAAGGTGCCCGCGACGTCCTTTTCGATTATTTGCGTACTTCAGTAAGAAATTTGCGACAACTCGGCGGCACTTCTGCCGCCGTGCCCGGCACGGTGCAGGCGGAGGACTACGACACCGGCGGCCAGGAAGTGGCCTGCAACGTCACCTCCGTCAACGGCGCCGCCAACTCCTACCGCGCCGACGGCGTGGACCTGGACCCCTGACCCTCGGTGGCAGTACCGACGGCACCACCTTCAACACCCTGAAGTCCTCGGCCGCCCACACCTTCGACCCGAGCACCGAGAACACTGTCACGCTCATTTTCCCCACCGCCACCCAGCGCTACTTCCGCGTCACCGTCACCGCCGACAGCGGCTGGCCCGCGGGCCAGGTGTCCGAGTTCCAGATCTGGACCTCCTGACCCCACCACCCCCCACGGTGCCGCCGGACACCCCGTCCGGTGGCACCGCCATGTGCGGGGTCCGGTGCTGGATGCAGCCTCGAGGCGCGACATTAGATCTTGCAGACCAAATTTTTATTGTTGCAATGTTCTGTCTAGTTCTTGCGTGTCCATGTCGAGGATATTACGGTCCCCCTCGCGTCGTCAGCACCCCCCTGTCTTCCCCCTGCCTTCCCTTGCCTCCCGTCACCCCTTGAGCCCCGTTCCTCCCTCTCTGGCGGTGTCAGCGGCACAGTTCCGGCATTTCTGAAAGGAGTGGCACGTGTTCCATTCCATCCGAGATCTGAGACGAGCCCTCGTCTGGGCGGTCAGCACCGCGATGCTGGCCGCCCTCGGCGTCTTCGCTCTGGCCGTCCCACCTGCTTGGGCGGCGGCCGCTGCCACCGGCGGCAACGGCGCGAGCCTGCCGTACGTCGAGGTGCAGGCAGAGAATTCCGCCACCAACGGCACGTCCATCGGCCCGAGTTACACCCAGGGCCAGTTGGCCGACGAGGCGTCGTACCGCAAGGCGACGACGCTCCAGGGCACCGGCAAGTACGTCACGTTCACCACGCCGGTGGCGACCAACTCGATCAACTTCCGGTACAGCATTCCCGACACCTCGGGCGGCTCGGTCTACACCGCCGCGCTGTCTCTGTACATCAACGGCGTCAAGCAGCCCGACTTCACCCTGACGAACGCCTACAGCTGGTACTACGGCAGCTACCCCTTCACCAATTCGCCCGGCAGCAACCCGCACCACTTCTTCGACGAGGCCCACCGTCTGTTCTCCACCACCTATCCGGCGGGAACGACCTTCAAGCTGCAGGTCGATTCGGGGGACACCGCCTCCTCGTACACGATCGACTTCGCCGACTTCGAGCAGGTCGGCGCCGCCCTGACCGCACCCTCGGGGGCGGTGTCGGTGACCAGCAAGGGCGCCGACTCCACCGGTGTGGGCGACGCGACCAGCGCGTTCAACGCCGCGATCAGCGCGGCCGGCCCCGGTGGCACCGTGTGGATCCCGCCGGGCACCTACAACATCCCCGGCCACATCAGCGTCAACAACGTCACGATCGCCGGCGCCGGCATGTGGTACTCGACCGTCACCGGCACGGCCCCCGGCTTCTACGGCGGCTCCGCACCCTCGGCCGGCACCGGCGTGCACCTCCAGAACTTCGCGATCTTCGGCAATGTGCAGGAGCGCGACGACAGCGCCCAGGTCAACGGCATCGGTGGCGCGATGAGCAACTCGACCGTCTCCAACCTGTGGATCGACCACATGAAGGTCGGCGCCTGGATGGACGGGCCGATGGACGGGCTGACGTTCAGCGGCATGCGCATCCGCGACACCACCGCGGACGGCATCAACTTCCACGGCGCCGTCACCAATTCGAAGGTGACCAACAGCGACATCCGCAACACCGGTGACGACGGCATCGCCACCTGGGCGGACTCCGGTATCGGTGCCGACGCCAACGACACGATCTCCAACAACACGGTGTCACTGCAGATCCTCGCCAACGCCATCGCGATCTACGGCGGCCACGACAACACCGTCAGCGGCAACCGGGTGGTGGACACCGGCCTCGCCCAGGGCGGCGGCATCCACGTGGGGCAGCGCTTCACCTCGACGCCGGTCGGTACCACCACGATCTCCGACAACACCATGATCCGGGCCGGCAGCCTCGACCCGAACTGGCAGTTCGGCGTCGGCGCCCTGTGGTTCGACGGCAGCCAGGGCGCGATCACCGGCCCGGTCAACGTGACCAACGCGCTGATCCAGCAGAGCCCGTACGAAGCCGTCCAGTGGGTCGAGGGCACCATCAGCGGGGTCAACCTCAACAACGTGACCATCGCCGGCACCGGAACCTTCGCCCTCCAGGAACAGACCGGCGGCGCGGCGAAGTTCACCAACGTCACGGCGACCGGCGTCGGTTACTCGTCCCCGGTGTACAACTGCTCGGGCGGCAACTTCGTCGTCACCGACGGCGGCGGCAACTCCGGCATCAGCGGCACGCCGTACTGCGGCGGTTGGCCGGCGCCGGTCTACCCGCCCTACCCGTCCGAAGGCGTGACGGCCACCCCCGGCGCGCTGAACTTCGGTTCGGTCCCGACCGGTTCGACGAGCGACGCACAGACCGTGACGGTCTCCAACCCGACCAACACCGCGGCGTCCGTCTCTTCGATCTCCGCCGGCGGCGACTACTCCCAGACCAACACGTGCGGCTCGTCGATCGCGGCGAACGGCTCGTGCACCGTCAGTGTGAAGTTCGCGCCGACGGCGACCGGCACCCGTAGCGGATCTCTGACCGTCAACGCGGGCGGGATCACCAACACGGTCAGCCTCTCCGGTACCGGCACCGCGCCCGGCCCGGTCCTGAACACCGACCCGGCGAGCCTGACCTTCGACGCCACGGTGGTCGGCTCGTCGGCCACCGCGCAAGCGGTGAAGGTGACGAATTCGGGCACCGCGTCTGCGACCGTCTCGGCCGTCGCGGCGACCGGTGACTTCAGTCAGACCAACAACTGCTCCACCCTCGCGGTCGGTGCGTCCTGCACGGTGAACGTCGGGTTCAAGCCCACCGCGGGCGGATCCCGTACCGGCAAGCTGACCGTCACCAGCAACGCCAACAACAGCCCGACCGTCGTCTCCCTGACCGGCAGCGGCATCGACAGCACCACCAATGTCGCCGCCGGGCGGCCGGCGACGGCGAGTTCGGGCAACAGCCCGTACGTCGCCTCGAACCTCACCGACCCGGACGCGTCGACGTACTGGGAGGGCACGAACGGTTCGTTCCCGCAATGGGCCCAGGTCGACCTCGGCCAGAACTACGGCGTCGGCAAGGTCGTGCTCAAGCTCCCGCCGGCGACGGCGTGGTCGGCTCGCACGCAGACGCTGTCGGTGCAGGGGTCCACGGACGGTTCGAGCTTCTCCACGATCAAGGCATCGGCCGGGTACACCTTCGACCCGAACGCCAACAGCAACACGGTGACCATCACGTTCAGCGCCGCCACGGCGAGATACGTGCGGGTGAACATCACCGCCAACACAGGCTGGAACGCGGCCCAGTTGTCGGACTTCGAGGTGTTCCCCAGCGGCGGCGGCTCCTCGCCGGCGACCCTGTCGGCCGACCCGACATCGCTGACGTATCCCACCCAGGCGCTCAACACCTCCAGCGGTGCGCAGACGGTCACGGTGACCAACACAGGAACCGCGGCCGCGGCCGTTTCGGGCATCACCGTCACGGGTGACTTCTCGGGGACCGACAACTGCGGGACGTCGATCGCGGCGAACGCCTCCTGCACGGTGAACGTCACCTTCAGGCCCACCGCGTCCGGCACCCGCACCGGCGATCTCAGCATCGCCAGCAACGCGTCGAACGGCACGACCACGGTCGCGCTGACCGGCACCGGCGCCGGCACGGTGAGCAGGAACCTGGCAGCCGGCGCGGCCACCACCGAGTCCAGCCACACCGACGTGTACGCGTCCTCGAACGTCACGGACGGCAACCAGGGCTCCTACTGGGAGAGCGCCAACAACGCTTTCCCGCAGTGGGTCCAGGTCGACCTCGGCTCCGCGCAGAGCGCCGGCCGCGTCGTCCTCCAGCTCCCGGCCGGCTGGGGCGCCCGCAACCAGACGCTGTCCCTGTCGGGGAGCACCGACGGCGCCTCCTTCACCACCATCAAGTCGTCGGCCGCGTACACCTTCGACCCCGCCACCAACAACACGGTCACCATCACGTTCACCGCGGCCACCCAGCGATACGTCCGGGTGAACATCACGGCGAACAACGGCTGGCCGGCCGGTCAGCTCTCCGAGTTCCAGGTCTGGAACACCTGACCGACCTGCCTTGACGGTGCCGCCGAGCGCGGGCGTGCTCGGCGGCACCGACCACCGGAAGGAGTCCAGATGGGTGTCACACGCAGAGTCTTCTTACGGGCCGCGATCACGGCCACCGCGGTGGGAACGGTGGGTGCCGTCGAGACCGTACTCGCCCCGACCGTGTCGGCGGCCGGCCAGCCGGGCGACGTGGTCGGCAAAATCAGCGTCGGCTACCAGGGCTGGTTCGCCTGCGTCGGCGACGGCGCGCCCATCAACGGCTGGTGGCACTGGACCCAGAACTGGGGCCAGCCGCCGTCCCCGTCCAACACCGGCATCAAATGCTGGCCCGATACGCGCGACTACACCAGGACGTACCAGACGTCGTACGCCGCCCTCGGCAACGGCCGGCCCGCCACGCTGTTCTCCTCGTACGACCAGCAGACGGTGAACACCCACTTCCTGTGGATGCAGCAGAACAACATCGACACCGCCGCCCTGCAACGCTTCAACCCCACCGGCGGCGAGGGCCCCACCCGCGACGCCATGGCGACCAAGGTGCGCGGCGCCGCCGAGTCGTACGGCCGGAAGTTCTACATCATGTACGACGTCTCCAACTGGACGAACATGCAGTCCGAGATCAAGACGGACTGGACGAACAAGATGTCCGCACACACCGCGTCCTCGGCCTACGCGAAACAGAACGGCAAGCCGGTCGTCTGCGTCTGGGGCTTCGGCTTCAACGACCCCAACCACCCCTTCACCGCCGACGCCTGCCTCGACGTCGTCAACTGGTTCAAGGGCCAGGGGTGTTACGTCATCGGTGGCGTCCCGCGCGAATGGCGGACGGGGACCGGGGGCTCACAGCCCGGCTTCCTGGGTGTCTACCACGCCTTCAACATGATCTCGCCGTGGATGGTCGGCGCCATCGGCAATGTGACCGAGGCCGACAACGCCTACAACACCTACACCGTCCCCGACCAGGCCGACTGCAACGCCAACGGCATCGACTACCAGCCCTGCGTCCTGCCCGGCGACGTCTCCGGCCGGCAACGCGCGCACGGCGACTTCATGTGGCGGCAGTTCTACAACATGGTCCGGGCCGGAGTGCAGGGCATCTACATCTCGATGTTCGACGAGTACAACGAGGGCAACCAGATCGCCAAGACCGCCGAGACACAGGCATGGGTGCCCACCGACTCCGGGTTCCTCGCCCTCGACGAGGACGGCACCGCCTGCTCCGCCGACTACTACCTTCGCCTGACCGGCGACGGCGGTCGCATGCTCAAGGGCCAGATCGCGCTGACCGACACCCGCCCCACCCAGCCGGTCGTTCCCACCGGCGGTGACACCACACCGCCCGCCGCGCCGACTGCCCTGACCGCCACCGGGCACACCAGCGACGCCGTCTCGCTGGCCTGGAACGCGTCGACGGACAACGTCGGCGTGACCGGCTACCGCGTCCTGCGGGTGTCCGGCTCGACCAGCACCCAGGTGGGCACCACCGGCGCCACCTCGTTCACGGTGACCGGACTCGGTGCGTCCACCGCGTACACCTTCGACGTCGTCGCCCTCGACGCGGCGGGAAACGTGTCGGGGCCCTCCAACCAGGTCACCGTCACCACCGACCCCCCTTCCAGCACGACCAACCTCGCCCTCCACCGCCCCGCCTCGGAGAGCAGCCACACCCAGACCTACGCCTCGGGCAACGCGACCGACGGCGACACCAACACCTACTGGGAGTCCGCCAACAACGCCTTCCCGCAGTGGGTCCAGGTCGATCTGGGCGCCACGACCGGCGTCAGACGGATCGTCCTCCACCTTCCCCCGGCCACCGCCTGGGCCACCCGTACCCAGACCATCTCCGTCCAGGGCAGCACGGACGGCGGCACCTTCGCCCAGTTCCTCGCCCCGGCGGGCTACACCTTCGACCCGGCAACCGGCAACACCGCGACCCTCACGGTCCCCTCCACCGTCACCACCCGCTACGTACGCCTCACCTTCACCGCCAACAACGGCTGGCCGGCCGGGCAGGTCTCGGAGTTCCAGGTCTTCGGCGTCTGATGAACAGAGGGCCGCGACCGCGGCACAGGCAGAAGGGCCGGCTCAGGAGGGATTTCCTCCCAGGCCGGCCCTTTGCCGGCCGATCGGTCAGTGGCGGTCAGCCCTCGTAGGCACACGAGAGCCAGCTCGTGAGCACGAAGCCCGTGGGTGCCTTGAGGGAACGGACCCGTAGCGCGGGCCGGGAGTGATCCCGGCCCGCGCCTCATTGGTCGGTCTTCGTTCGGCGGGGGTCAGCCGAGCAGCTTGCTCGCCAGTGTCGCCGCGTTGTACGAGCCCCATCCGCTGGTGAAGTCCCAGCCGGTGGCGGCGGAGTAGGCGCCGTTGCTGCCGCTGGTGATGTCGTGGAAGCCGGTGCCGTTCGCCGTGTAGAGGGCGGGGTTGGCGAAGCCGAGGTTGGCCTTGCCGGCCGCTGCCGCCTGCTGGTTGTACAGCGCGGCGAACGCCGCCCATTCGGGCGCGGCGGCGCTGGTGCCACCGACCGCGGTCCAGGAGCCCTGCGAGTAGACCGAGACGCCGGGGCTGGGGTTGGCGTGGGCCGAGACGTCCGGCACCTGGCGGTAGCCGCCACCGGCGCTCTTCTGTACCGCGGTCTGCCAGCTGGGGATCTTGAAGACGGAGGACTTTCCGCCGCCGCCTCCGGACCAGGCCACCTCCTTGCTCCAGACGTTGGACGAGGTGACCGTCAGCTTGGTGCCGCCGACGCCGGTGACGTACGGGTCGCTGGCCGGGTAGTCGACGGAGGTGCCGCCGTTGCCGGCGTCGTCGGAGCCGCTGTCCCCGGAGGCCGCGTAGAAGCCGAGGCCCTGGGCGGCGCCCGCCTTGAAGACGGCGTCCACGGCGTTGATGTTGGAGGTGGTGCGCGCGCTCTCGGCGGCGCCCCAGCTGATCGAGGTGGTCGGGATGCCGCTGTCGACGATGGCCTGGTAGGTGTCGACCTCGCCGGCGTCGGAGTTGGGGCCCTCGAAGACCGTGACGTTCGCCTTGGGCGCGATCGCGTGCAGGACCTCGATGTCCAGCTCGACCTCGACCTGGCCGTCGCCGAGCGCGCCCGAGCCGCCGTCCACCGTCTGCACCGTCGGGGTGGGCGAGCCCAGGCTGTAGTTGGTGTCGTACTTGGTGATGTTGGACTGCTGGAAGCCGTCGAACTCGATCAGCGCGAGCTTCTGGCCGCTGCCGGTGTACGTACCGGAGACGTTGTAACCGCCCTTGAGCTGCGCCGGGGTGTAGCCGCCGCCCGGGCCGTTGTGGGGGGTCACGGTGGAGGGCGCCTGGTGGTGCAGCTGGACGCGGTTGTTGAGTCCGGCCACGTCGCTGACGAGGGAGGCGATGGCGGTCGGCAGGGCCGGCGCGGTGTCGTTGGCGTAGAACGAGCGCCCCGACGAGGCGTCCTTCCAGGTCGACAGCTTGGTACCGAAGGCCTTCTCCAGCTGGGCGGCGGTGCCGCTGGCGTCGACCAGCAGGTTCCCCGAGTGGACGGCGGTGACGGTGACCCCCTGCGAACGCAGGTACTCCTTGAGGTGCTTGACCTCGGCATCGGTCCGGCCGAAGCGCGCGGCGAACTGGTGCTTCGTCAGGTAGTGGCCGTAGGAACTCGACCGCGGGTCGCTGACCTTCGCCACGAAGGTGTCGAGTGCCTTGGCGTCTCTGGGAGTCAGGCTGATCGCCACCGATATCCGCTTCCCCGCGGCGACGTTGCCGGTGCGGGTCGCGTTCTTGTTCAGGCCCTTCAGGACATCACCGTTCACGGCCGTGCTCGCGTGCGGCTGGGGAGCGCCGACGGCGTAGGCGGCGGGGACTGCGGCGGCGAGCAGTGCCGGTACGGCGACCAGGCCGACCAGTTTCAGACGTGACATCACTGAGGTTCTCCGGAAGGTGGGGGTGGTGTCCCGGAAGCGGAACTGCTTCAACGTAGGAACATCAGCCCCACCCGCATAAGCGGGGGAACCCTTGCTTCACGTGTTAACTACTGATGTCACGTCAACGGCGTGTGTCGAATGTACGGAGAATCCGCATGCGGCCGACCTGACTCGCCGTCACTGTCTGTTCCTGGAGCCTTACTTGGTCGTCCTCCCCGGAATCGACGGCCGCCCCCGACGCGATGACGGCGACCGCCATCGCGTGCGCGAGCGCGGTGCGCGAGCGGACCCCGAACTTGCGGTAGACCCGCGACAGGGCGCCTTCCACCGTCTTGACGCTGATGAACAGCTCCGCGGCGACTTCCCTGTTGGTGGCCCCGCCGCCGACCAGTCCGGCGATCCTGGCTTCCGTGGGGGTGAGTTCGGGTCTGCCCGAACCTGCCTCACTCCGGTCTCCGGCTTCCAGCCGCGAGAGCTCGTCCCCGGCCCGCGCCGCGAGCGGAGCGGCGCCGATGAGTGTCGCGGTCTCCAGCGCCTCGCCGAGGGCCGTTCGCGCCGCGTTCCTGCGGCGCGCGCGACGTTCGGCCGCACCGAGCGCGATCAGAGTACGCACCAGCTCCACGGGCAAGGGCAGCCGACGCAGGTGGTCCACGGCGGCACGCAGCCGTACCGCCCCCTCCTTCGCCCGGCCGGTCGCCGCCTCACGCAGTCCCTCCGCCCTCTCCAGTGCCGCCAGTACGCTCCCGGGCGCATCGTCGGACACCCGCGTGCGGGCCTCGCGGATCACGGCCCCGGCCGCGTCCGAGTCGCCCAGGACGACCAGGGCTTCGGCCAAGTCGCCGTACCAGTGCAGCAAGGGCGGGTCGGCGGCGGACATGGATTCGCCGAGTTCCTTGACGCGTTGCAGCGCCTCGACCGCGGCGGCCGCCCCCCGTGGGTCGCCGCCGAGCAGCTCGGCCTGCCCGAGCACCGCCAGCGCGCGCAGCAGGAACAACCGGTCGCCGTCCGCCTCCGAAGCCCGTACCGCCTGTTCGGCGAGGTGCCGCGCCTCGTCGGCGGTGCCGCCGGCGGTGGCCGCGAGCGCCGCCGCGTACAGCGTCGGAGCCGCCTGTACGCCCGTCTCGGCCAGGGCACGCGAGCAGCGGGCGGCGGTGCGCAGCGCCTCACGGCAGTGCCCCGAGCGGACCTGAATACGGGTCAGTGCCACCAACGTCGCCATGACCTCCTCGACCCCGGCGAACTCACCGATTTCCGCCAGGAGTCCGGCGACCTGCGTCCGGGCCTCGGTCACCTTGTCGGAGTCCAGGGCGAGGATCGCCCGCATCCGGATCAGTCCCCAGCTTTCCGGGCCGGCGCCGGCGTCGCCGGCCAGGGCGAGTGCCTCCTCGAGCGCGGCGTCGGCGGCGACCGGTTCCCCGGCCAGGGACCGCACCCGGGCGAGGGTGGCGAGTGCCCCGATCCGGGTGTCCGTGTCTCCTGCCCGGGCCGCCTGCCGGGCGGCGCGCCGGGCGTACCGGGCCGCCTCCTCCAGCTCCCCGCACAGCAAGCCCCGTAGTGCCGCCCAGTGGTGCAGCCATGCCTCCGCCTCCGGGTCGCCGTCGGCGTCCAGCAGGCCCTCCTCGATCAGTTCATGGGCGCCCTCCAGCGCCTGCCCGGCATTGCGCAGCAGGATCAGCCGGGCCCGCACCCGCTGTCGCGGCGAACCCGACTCGGCGAGGACGGTCTCGGCCAACTGCCCCGCCTCCTCCACCTGTCCGGCGTCGCACGCGTACTCGGCCGCGGCCAGCAGTCGCTCGGCGCG
Organism: Streptomyces sp. NPDC002742; assembly: GCF_042888885.1. Lineage (NCBI taxonomy): Bacteria > Bacillati > Actinomycetota > Actinomycetes > Kitasatosporales > Streptomycetaceae > Streptomyces > Streptomyces sp. NPDC002742. The sequence goes on along the minus strand of NZ_JBIAQF010000035.1, from coordinate 28,373 downwards.
ATCCACGGGGCTGTCGCCGGGAGTGCGTCGGGCAGCGAACCGGGCCAGTTCGAAGGCGGTGTCGGGTGCGCCGTGGCGGCGTGCGTACGCGGCCGCGGACATCAGCGTGCGGGCGATGGTCTCGTCCTCGTGCGGGTGGGCGAGGGCGAGGTGGCGGGCCTGTTCCACGGGCTCGGTCACCGCACGGGCCAGCAGGGCGTGTGCCTGGCGGCGGCTGTGCTCCGGGGCGTCGGTATAAACGGCGGCCCGGAGCATCGGATGCCGGAAACGTATGGTCCCGCCGACGTCGACCGTCGCGACGCCCATGCCATCGGCCTCCGCGAGGTCCGCGGCGGGGTCATGGATTCCGGCGGCGCGCAGCAGAGTGAGGCTGGGGTGGGCGGCGGCGCTCGTCAGGAGGAGGGTGCGCCGTGCTCTCTCCGGCAGTGTGCGCACCCGGTCCAGCAGCAGGGTACGCAGCCTTCGGGGTACGGGCAGCACCGGGCCGAAGACGACGGGCGCTCCGTCGCGCAGCGCCTCCCGCCCCAACTCCAGTGCGTACCAGGGGTTCCCGGCAGCGGTGTCCTGGACGGCCCGCAGCGCCGCCGGTGGCAGGTCGGCACCGAAACCGGTGCGCACGAGGTGGGCCACCTCGCTGTCCGCCAGCGGGGGCACGGGAAGTCCGACGGTGCCCGGTGGGCAGCAGCGCAGCCGTTCGGGCTGCTCGCCGTCGGCCACCCGCTCGGCGGCCACCATCCGTATGTCGAGGTCCCCGACACGGCGTGCGGCGAAGGCGAGCACCTCGGCGCTGGGCTCGTCGAGCCACTGCAGGCCGTCGACGACCAGCAGAACGGGGCCGGTGGCGGCCAGCGTTCGCAGCACTTCGAGGACGGCGATGCGCACCGCGAGACGGCTCCGGTCGTCGTCCGGTTCCCGGCCGCGCAGCAGGGCGGCCCTCAGCGCCGCCCGGGGCACAGGCGCCAGGGTCTCCAGGAGACTCTCCGGCACCCGCGCGAACAAGTCGATGAGGCCGACGAACGGGAGCCGAGCGTCCTCCGGTACGGGCGAGCAGTGCAGCACCGTGCCGGCCGGCCGGTCGTGCGCGGCCAAGGACGTCATGAGGGCGGCCACGAGCAACGACTTGCCGATCCCCGGGGGACCGTGGAAGAGCACTCCGGGACGGGCCGTCAACTCGGCCCGGGCGGTGCCGAGCAGCTCGCGGCGCCCGGTCAAGGACCGTACGTCCATGGCAGTCGCCCGCCCTTTGCCATGGTGGTGGCACTGGCGGTCTTCGCGCATGCCGCGTCCGGTGACGGGCTACGACCGGCGCCGAGGGCGGAGTCGTCGGCTCGGTGAGTGCAGCAGGTCGCAAGGCATCGCAGCATGTGTTCATGACAACCTTCGCGGATTCGGCTTGTCAATGACGTCTGTCACGCCGCCTGTTCGCCAGTTCCCGCTGGTGCCATGCGCTGTGTCGTCGCTGCCCCCTCTGCCCGCATGACGCTGCAGGCGCTGGTCGGAGCATGCGTCAATCAGTCGTGACGGACGTCCCACCCCATTCCTCCGGGGCAACGTCTGCGAGCGTCTGCGAGAACGTCCACTGGTGGCCCGCAAGGTCCTCTGCGGTGTACTGCCGTTCGCCGTACTCGAAATCGGTCGGTTCCATGATGATGCGTGCACCGTGCTTCCGGGACCGCTCGTAGTGGGCGCCAACGTCTTCCACGCGCACCGTCGTCGAGTGGGTGACCTCGCCGGGGCGTGGCGGGCGGCGATCATTTCGCACATCTCCGACGATCACGGCCCCATCGCCGAAACCGAGCTGTGCGCGGTGGTCCTCGCCGATCCGCACCCGCTCGGCGAACCCGAAGGCTGCGCCGAGCCAGGCGACCGCCTCGCGCACATCGGGATAGATCAGGACGGGGATGACCGTCGACGCCGGAATGGAGCGATTCGGCTTCATGTCTGACTCCAGACGTTCGGGCCGCGCCGCGCGACTGAAGTACGTACCCGCCGACGGACGCCAGGGCTGCTCGTCACCGGAAACCGTCGCGGACGCGGAAGAAGGTCGTCCGATCTCGGCTCCAATTTAGCGGAGCAGCATCTGCGTGAGCCGCCACAGCCGCTACGGCAGGTCGGCCCTCCTCGGACCCTCGGGGCCTTGGAGCGGTCTCCGATGAGGCGGAGAGCGAGTTCGAAACGATCGAACGGGGAGGCGGCTGGGCGGCCGTACGGAGGGCGGCCCCGGTGCATCCGTGTCAACCGGCAGTGAGCCGCCGGGGTCCAGGACGTCTGGCCCACGGCGGTGGCCTGTTCCTTCGGAGCCGTACACGGGTCAGTCCCGGCGGGCCACCAGGCGGTAGGCGTTGGACACGCCGAGCCGGTGCGCGAGCGGGCGGACCGCGAACCGGTCCAGCAGCGTGGCCAGGACCAGGGCCGGGATCCCCGCGATCAGCAGGGCCGTACGCCCGGCCCGCCGCAGCGCGCCCGGCGGCCTCGGCAGCCAGGGCGCGTCCTCGCGCGGAGCGGCGTGGTCCAGCGCCAGCCAGACGGCGGCGAGCAGGTCCACCGGATCGTGCGCCTCGGCATGCTGCTGCGCCACCACAGTGAACCCCAGCTCCGCCAGTCGGTGGCGCAGATTGGCGACCGGCACGAAGTGCAGGTGCTGCGGCTGGAGCCAGGGCAGCCACCAGCGGCCCAGCAGCCGGCCGTAGCGGCTCTCGGGGTCCGGGACCTCGATGAGCAGATGGCCGCCGGGCCGCACCGCCTGCCACGCGGCCCTCAGTTCACGGTCGGGGTCGGTGCTGTGCTCCAGGTAGTGGAACATGCTCACCACGTCGTAGCGGGCGGCGAGTTCCGGTGCCAGGTCGGGGAAGGCGCCGCGGTAGCCGTGCTCCACCCGGCCCTCGCGGGCGGCGAGTTCGACGCCGTCCGTGAAGTCGAGACCGTCGAACGCCGTGCCGGGCAGCACCTCGCGGGCGGTCGCGCAGAAGTGGCCGTGCCCGGTGCCGACGTCGAGCCAGGTTTTTGGGACGGAGTCGTACGGCAGTATCGACTCGGCGCGGTCGCGGTACATCCCGGCGCGGCCGCCGAAGGTGTCGCCGAGCCTCTTCTCGCCGAGCCCGTCGTAGAAGTCGCGGTAGTAGAACTCCAGCCCGGCCTCGCTCAGCCGGGGGTTCTGGAAGACGTGCCCGCAGGCGTCGCACCGGTCGAGTACGAACCGGCCCGGCTTGTGCTGGAGCAGGTCGGTCGTGCGCAGACGGGTGGTCAGCCGGCCGGAGCCGCACCAGGGGCAGGTGGTGCGCGGCGGTTCGAAGAAGCGGCCCGTGCCCTCGGCCAGATCCGCCAGATCCGCCAGATCGGCCAGGTAGCCGGGGCGCAGCCCGGCCACCCGCTCGGCACGGCCGGGCTCCCTGACCGGTTCCCTGACGTCCTGTCCGTCCGGCTCCCCGGTCTCCTGCCCGGCCGGCCGCTCGGGGGTCTGTCCGGCCGGTTCCCTGGAGTCCTGTCCTGCCGGTTCGCCGGCGGCGTTCTGCCCGGGCGGCTGCTCGGCGGCTTGTCCGGTCGGTCGATCCGTCCGCTCACTCATCGGTACTCCCAGGCGAGTTGTTCGAGGCTGTCGGCCGCCGCCGTCGCACCGCCGGCGGCGCGGAACGCGGTACCGATCCGCTCGGCGGCCGCGCGGTGCCCGGGTTCGTGCAGTACGGCGTCGAGCGCGGCGCCCAGCTTGGCGGCGGTCACCCGGCCGAACCTGACCCGGACGCCCGCCCCCGCGTCCACCACTTGCCCCGCCACCACCGGCTGGTCGTCGCGGATGGGCGCCACCACGAGCGGAACCCCGTGCCACAGCGCTTCGCACACGGTGTTGTGACCGGCGTGGCAGACCACGGCGTCGACCCTTTCGAGGAGGGCGAGTTGGGGTACGGAGGGCAGGACCAGCAGGTCCTTGTCGTGGCCGGGCGCGGGTTGAGCGCCGTACGGAGCCCTGGTGCCGTACGGAGCACCGCTGCCGTCCGGGGACGGGATGTCGACGAGTGACGAGGCGGCGTCCGCGCCCAGAGTGTTCCCCGGGTCGACGACGACCCCCTGGACCCGGTCGGCCCTTGCGCGCAGGGCCTCCCGGCAGACGGCGAGGAAGCGCCCGCCGGCGTCCGCGTTCGCGGTGCCGAGGGTCACCAGCACCGTGGCCCGGCCGGGGTCGAGCCAGTCCCAGGGGAAGCCGGCCGCGGCCGGTCTGGCCGTGATCGAGGGGCCGACCCAGCGGATCGGGCCGCCCCGCGCGGCGGTCGGCGGACCGGCCAGCTCCACCGTGCTGAACGCCAGCACCAGATGCGGCGAGAACCGCGGATCGGTGTCGCCCGCCGGATCCCCGACGGACCCGCGCAGGCCCGCCAGGCGCTCCGCCAGCCACTCCGTGACCCTCGGCAGCCCGGCCAGCGGGTCGGCGAACTCGGCCGAGGTGGTCGCCGAGGTGGCCCACGGCAGCCCCGCCCGCTCGGCGACCAGCCCACCCGAGAACGCCTGCTGGTCGGCGACGACCACGTCCGGACGGAACGTCTCGACCGCCGCCCGCACCCCCGGCGCCATGGCCTCGGCCAGCGGCAGCAGATACCACTCCCACAGGAACTTCAGCGCCTCCGGCCCCCGCAGGTCGGGAGGCCGCCGCACCTCGCCCACCCCCGGTACCGGCCCGGCGCACGGGAACACCGGGGCCCGGTCACCCGCGAGGCGTCCCACGAGGCCGGGGTCGGCGCAGGCCCACGCCACCCGGTGCCCGCGCGCGAGCAGCAGGTCGGCGACACCGACGGCCGGGTTGATGTGCCCGACCAACGGCGGTACCACGAACAGGAATCCGCTCACCGGGCCTCGGCCCCCACGCTCCGGGCCGCCGAAGCCCCCTGGATCAGAGCGAGGATGTGACCGCCCACGGTCCCGGCCGCCTCCACCAGAACAGAGTGCTCGTGCCCCGGGATCACCACCGTCCGGCAGTCCGGCAGCAACGACCCCAACCAGGGCGCGAGTTCGGCGAGGTCGGAGTCACCCCCGTACACGCCGAGCACGGGACGGCGCATCGCGGCGATCTGATCGTCCGTCAGGACGCCACTGGCCGGGATGTCCTGTCCGAGGGTGGTGTCCCGGGCGAGCCGGGCCGCGCCCCGGGCCAGCCGGGCCGTGTTGTGGCCACGGTTCGCCGTGATCCAGGCGAGGGCGTCGAGCTCGTTGTGCGCCAGTTGGGCCATCACCCGGTCGAGGATGCCGCCGAGCTTCGACGCCCAGGCGGCGGTGGCCGGTTCGGACTCGATCAGGGTCACGCTGGCCACCCGCTCCGGGTGGCGGGCCGCGAAACCGAAGGCGATCGTCCCGCCGTAGGAGTTGCCGACCAGGTGCACCGGCCCGGTCACCGCCAGCCGGTCAAGGAGCGCCCGGAGGTCGTCGATGTTGTGGTCCAGGGTGTAGCCGTCGGGCGGGCGTTCGCTGCGGCCGTGGCCCCGCAGGTCGTACATGACGACGTCGAGGCCGGCCGCCGCGAAGGCGGGCGCCACGGTGAAGTAGTAGCTGGCCAGGCTGTCGGTGAGCAGACCGTGGACCAGTACCGCGGTCGCGGTGGCCGCCCGGCCGTCCCGGGGGCCGATCCGCTGTACGTGCAACCGGAGTCCCCCGGTGTCGACCATCGCCATGTGTCAGCTCGCCTCCGCCGCCTTCAGGCTGGTCACGACGTATTCGACGAGCTGTCCCACGGTGAGCCCGATGATCTCGTCGAACTCCATCCCGGCCAGGAACTCGGCGAAGTTGACCCGCCCGCCGTACCGCTCCTCCAGCAGTCCCGACAGCGTCACCAGGTCGATGCTCTCCAGCTCCAGATCGCGGTTGAACGTCGTCGCCATGCCGATCTCGACGTCGTCGAGGCCGTACTCGTCCTCCAGAAGCCGGGTGAGCAGTCCGGTGATGTCGGCGAGGACCAGGTCCGCGTCGGCAGGGCGGGGGGTGGCTTTCGCGGGGTGGGGGGTGGCTTTCATGCGGCGTGCTCCTCCTCGTGGGGGTGTCCCGTCGGTCCGATCGGTCCGGTGGTCCAGGCCACGACATAGGCCCGTTCGATCAGTCCGGGCGGGTTCGCGGCGGGCGCGCAGCGCACCGCGTAGGCGCGCTCCAGGCGCCCCGAGACGATCAGCTCGTCCCCTGCCGGTGCCGCCTCTAGCACGGCGAAGTCGCGCGGCCGGCCGCCGAAGCCGGTGCCCTCCGCCTTGGCGACCGCCTCCTTGGCGGCCCAGAACCGGGTGAACCACAGTGCCTCGGTGCCGCCGGTGGCACCGATGGCACCGATGGCGCACAGCGTGCGCAGCAGCCGCAGTTCGTCGGCGCCGAGCACCGTCGCCATCGCCTGCGGGTCGCGGGCCGTGACCTCCTCGATGTCGATGCCAGGACCGGGAGCGGGCGTGTGCGGCCGTACGATCGCCACGCCCGCCTCGGCGCGGTGGGCGAGGGAGATGTCCAGCGGGGGCAGTTCCCGGCCGTGCACCCCGGTGACGTAGGGGCGGCCCATGCTGTCGTTGCGCACCCGCAGCTCCGCAGGAAACACCGGGCCCTCGTCGTGGTCCCACAGCCATTGCCGTACGGCGTCCTTGACCGCGATCCGGCCCAGCAACCACTGCCGCCGGCCGCGCGGCGCGTGCCCGGCGTACTCCGAACGCTCCTGTCCGCCCAGCGAGTTGCGCATGATCAGGTCGCGCGACGCCAGATCCGGCCACCGTTCGTGCACCAGTGACCAGCCGCCCTGACGGGCCTCGGACAGGGTGTTGCGCTCGGGGAAGCGCTCCACCGGCCGGGTGTGCGGATCGTTGTCGAACCGGCGGTCCTGCCAACCGCGCAACTCCGCCCACACCGTGCCCGCCACCGATAGCTGTACGTCGGCCTCCAGCACGGTGTCGGTGAGCGAGGTGATCCGCACCAGACACGCCACCCTCGTCCCCGGGGCAGGGTGCGGGCCGTGGAAGCGCATCTCCCGCATCCCGACCGGGAACACGACCGTCCGCTCGGAGCGGGTCGCCATGATCCAGTAGCCGAGGATCTGGCCGACGTTGTCCAGCAGGGCGCCGGGCGCCGCCGGAGTGGTGATGATCCCGCGGATGTGCCGCTCGCCGAGCGCGGTGAGTTCGGTGACCCCCTGGAACGCCGGGCCGTGGAACATCCAGCGCTCGCCGTACAGTTGCGCCGCGGTGTGCAGGGGCGCGCGTTCGCTCGCGGGGTCGGTCCGCCAACGGGCGGGCGGCGGGGCCGGGTAGCCGGTGGCGAGTTCGACGGTGGCGCGGGCCCGGGGACCGAAGGACACGGCCAGGCGGTCCGGTGCCACGGGCTCCGCCGTGACCTGTACGTCGACGGCGGGGGTGGCCGTCAGCCACTCCTCGAACCGGGCGCCGTGCACCGCGACCGGCACCCTGCCCGGCGCCGCCCGCCGGGCCGCGTCCATCAGATGGTGGACGATCGTGGTCGCCGGGACGACCGGCCAGCGGTCGGCCACGTCCGGCCAGCCGGCCCGCTGGGGGAAGAAGCAGTGGTCGAGCAGGTACGGCATGGTCTCCGGAGAGACGCGGACGACGGAGGTTCGTGCGAGGGCGCCCGTCGCCGCGTCGCCGACCGCCGTTCGCGTCACGGCGACGGGTCTGGAAGCCGGCGCGGAGACAGGGGCAGAGACGGGCAGGGGGACAGAGGCGGGGGCGGGGTCGGGGACAGAGGTGGGATCGGGGACGGGGTCGGGGGGAGGGGGCGTGGCGGCCGGCCGGCGGGCGGGCCGTGCGGTGATGAGCGCTGCCGCCGTGTCCGCGGTGTCCCGCAGCAGGGCGTCCAGTTCGGCGGCGCCGGGGAACCGGTCGGTGAGCCCACGCAGCGCACCCGGCGCGTACCGGGCGGTGGCGCCCGGAGCGGGGACGGCCGCTCCCAACTCGGCGCGCAGGTCCGCCAGTTCCGGGCCTTCGAGCGAGATCAGCGCGCCGTCCAGGTCGAGCCGCACGGGGGGCCGCGCCGACAGCGCGCCGCCGTCGGCGGATCCGGATCCGGCTCCTGAAGTGGTGTCCGTACGGGGCCCGGTGGGCAGGGCGGGGGCGACGGCCGCCCCCGCCGTCCACAGCGCGGCCGCCACCCGGCGCAACTGGGCGAGGCCGGTGCGGCGGGGTGAGCCGGCGGCCACGGTCAGATGGTCGCGGTCGCCGAGGGTGTCGCCCACGAGCGACCCGAGGTGCCCGGGGCCCACCTGGACGAAGGCCCGGTGCCCCGCCGCGTACAGGGCCTCGGTCAACTGCCGGAAGCGCACGGGTTCCAGCAGGTGCCGGACGAACAGATCGCGTACCTCCGCCTCCCGTTCGGGGAACGGCGCCGCGGTCGTCCCCGACCACACCGGGACGGTCGCCGGATGCAGCCGGAACCGCTGCGCCGCCTGTCTGATCGGCCCGAGGTAGGGCGCCAGCATCGGCGTGTGGAAGCCGGACCGGAACGGCAGCACCTGGCCGAGCACGCCGCGGGCCCGGAACGACCGGATAACGTCCTGGACCGCGCCGTCCGGCCCGCACACCATCGACTGGCCCGGCGCGTTGTCGTGGGAGAGCACCAGGCCGGCGCCTCTGAACTCCTCTTCCAGGGCGGCCAGTACGCGCTCCGCGGGCGCGCCGACGGCACCGAACGCGAGACCCGGCACCGTCACCGTGTCCGGATCGAAGCCCGCCATGAAGGCGTCGACCTCGTCCCCGGAGTACAGCCCGGCCGCCGTCATCGCGGTCCACTCGCCGACGCTGTGCCCGGCGACCGCGTCCGGCACGACACCCAGGCGGCGCAGCGCGGCGTCGAGCAGGCGTCCGACGGCCACCACGCCGAGGCCGTGCCGGCCCACGTCGCCGACGGGGTCGCCCTCGTGCGCCGCCCGGGGCAGTCCGAAGTGCGCGGCCACGTCGTCGACGCGCGCGGAGAACTCGCTCTCCAGACCGGGGAAGACGAAGACGAGCTTGCCGTGCCCGGGACCGAGCAGGGGGCCGGGCCGGAACCAGACGTCGCCCCGGCCGTGCCAGGCGCGGCCCCGGCCGACCGCCCGGCGGGCCAGGGCCAGCCGTTTCGCGGTCGGGTCGACGATGCCGAGCCGGGCCCGGCCCGCGGCCGGATGGGGAAGCGCGGGGTCGAGTCCGGCGGCGCGTATCGCGGCGTCGTCGGTGTCCAGCAGGGCGGCGAGCGGTTCCGGACCGTCCGCGGCGAGCAGCAGGACCCGCTCGGGCTCGGCGACCCGCACGGCCGGGCGCCCGGTTGTCGGAGCGGGCGCCGTCGTGAGGGGTGCCGGTGCCTCCTCCAGCACCACGTGCGCGTTGATCCCACCGAAACCGAAGGCGTTCACGGCGGCCCGGCGCACCGGGTGACCGGGCGAGATCTCCCAGGGGACGGCCTTCTCCAGCGTACGGAAGCGGGTCGCGGCCAGCGCCGGATGCGGGTCGTCGCAGTGCAGGGTCGGCAGCAGCGTCGCGTGGTGCACCGCGAGGGCGGCCTTGACCAGTCCGGCCACCCCGGCGGCGGGCATGGTGTGCCCGATCATCGACTTCACCGAGCCGATCACCGCGCGCTTTCCGCCGGACCTTTCGGCCGGGCCGAACACCGCGCCGAGCGTGGCCAGTTCGGCCGCGTCGCCGGCCGGGGTCGCGGTGCCGTGTGCCTCCAGCAGGCCGACCGAGCCGGGCGCGGCCGGGTCGAGTCCGGCGGCGAGCCATGCCTGCCGCACGGCACTCGCCTGACCGCCGGGATCGGGGTTGACCAGGCCGGCGGCCCGGCCGTCGCTCGCCACCCCGGTGCCCCGGATCACCGCGTAGATCCGGTCACCGTCGCGCCGGGCGTCGGCCAGCCGCTTCAGTACGACGACCCCGGTGCCCTCGCCGACGAGGAGGCCGTCGGCGTCCCGGTGGAACGGGCGGATGCGCTCGCTGGGGGAGAGGGCGCGCAGTTGGGAGAAGACGCTCCACAGGGTGATGTCGTGGCAGTGGTGGACGCCTCCGGCGAGCATCAGGTCGCAGCGCCCCGAGGAGAGTTCGCCCACCGCCTGGTCGACCGCGACCAGCGACGAGGCGCAGGCGGCGTCCACGGTGTAGGCGGGGCCGCGCAGGTCGAGCCGGTTGGCCACCCGGGAGGCGGCCAGGTTGGGCACCAGGCCGATCGCCGCCTCGGGGCTGTCGGGGCCGAGCCGGTCGGTGAACGCCTTTCGGACACGGTGCAGTTGACTGTCCGTCAGCTCAGGTAACAACTCGCCCAGGGTGCGCACCAGTTGCCCGGCCGTGCGCACCCGCTGGTCGAGCCGGACCAGGCCCGGGGTGAGGTAGCCGCCCCGGCCGAGAACGACACCGACGCGCCGCCGGTCGGGAAGCCGGTCCGGGCCGCCCGCGTCCGCGAGGGCCGCGGCGGCCACGTGCAGCGCGATGAGCTGGTCGGGCTCGGTACCGGACACCGAGTTCGGCATGATCCCGAATTGGGTCACCTCCACCTCGGCCAGTGCGTCCACGAACCCGCCCCTGCGGCAGTACACCTGGTCGGCGACGGCCGGTGCGGACGCGGTGCCGGGGCGGTAGTACCCGGCGTCCCAACGCCCCCGCGGCACCTCTCCGATCGCGTCCACGCCGTCCCGCAGGTTCTGCCAGTACGCCTCCAGATCCCGGGCCCCCGGCATCAGCACCGCCATGCCGACGATGGCGACCGGAACCTGCCGCCGCGTCACCGGCTCTCCCGCCGCACCCGCCGCCCGATCCTCCTCCCGCTCCTGGTCCGTCACGGAAACCTTCGCCCGGTGCGTCACCGGACCCGCCGCGGGATCCGTCACCGGACCCCTCACCAGCCCGAGGCGGTGTAGACGACGGCGGTGGTCGACGGGTCGCCCCAGGCGAGTTCACGCAGCAGGGCCGCGGTGCCTTCCTCGGGGTCGATCAGGCCGATGCCCCGGCGCCCGTAGGCGCGGGCCAGCTCCGGTCCGACCATGCCGCCGTGCCGGGCGGCGGGCGCCCAGGGCCCCCAGTGCACGGTCAGTGCCCGGTGCCCGGTGCGGGCGGCCCAGGCCGAGCCGAGGGTCTGGAGCGCGTCGTTGGCCGCCGCGTAGTCCGCCTGGCCCCGGTTGCCGAGGACGCCGGAGATGCTGCCGAACAGCACACTGAACGCCGGTCCTTCGGGCAGTTCCTCCAGCGCGGTGAGCAGGGCGTCGGCGCCGGTCGCCTTGGTGCCGTAGACCCGCCCGAAGGACTCGGGGGTCTTCTCGGCGATGATCCGGTCCTCGATCACCCCGGCCGCGTAGACGACACCGTCGAGACGGCCGTGTTCGGCGTGGATGTCCTTCACCGCCTGGAGCACCGCCTCCGGCTCCCGGAAGTCGACGCAGTGGTAGCGGACTTCGCTTCCGAGCGCCCCGAGCTCCGCCAGCGTCGTGGTGATCTCCCGCTGGGCGAGGAGGAGTTCGGCGGCCTGGTTGATCGTCGCCGGTCTCGTCCCGCCGCGGGCGGCGAGCGCCGCGCGCAGTTCGGCCGGGGTACGGGCGGCGGCCGTGTCCGGGTCCTCCGGGCCGTCCGGGGCGGGCGTCCTGCCGAGCAGTTCGAGCCGGCACCGGCCGGCGGCGGCGATGGCCGCGGCGCACTGCGCGGTGATGCCGCGTGCGCCGCCGGCCAGCAGGACCACCGCGTCCCGGTCCAGGCCGAGCGCGGCGGCTTCGGCCGCACCGGCACCGGCCGGGCCAGCGCCGGTGCCGCCGAGGATCCCCAGCGGTGACTCGACGAGCTCCAGGCCGAACCGGCCCTCCGGCCGGCGCAGGACGACCGGGGTGAGGTCGGACGCGCACAGCTCGTCGACCAGCGCGTCCGCGAGCAGCAGCGCGTCCGCGGCGGTCAGCGTGTCCGCGACGACCGGCGTGTCCGCGACGGCCGGCGTGGTCACCACCTCGACCGTCCGCGCGACCGTCGACGGGTACTCGCGCGCCACGGTGCGGAAGAAGCCGCGCAGCCCCGCGGCCGCCGTGTCCGGCGCGTCCCCGCCCACGGCCCGCAGGGCCAGCAGCCGGTGCGGTCCCAGGGCGAGGGCGGCCTTCAGGACGGGGAACGCGTCCGGAAGCACCGGCGCGCCACCCGTGACGAGGTAAAGGACCCCGTCCACCTGGCCGTCTTCCGGGGTGAGCAGATGCTCCCGGTCGCGTACGACGACGTCGGCGCCGTACGAGGCGAGCCGGGCGCCGATCTCGGGGGCGTCGCCGAGGACGGCCCACCGCGTCCCGGACAGTACGACCGCCGGATCCGCGGCGCCACCCTCCTGCCCGAGGGGCACCGACCGCAGCAGGTACCGCTTGGGCGCCTCGCCGTTCACCGTCGCGCCGTTCACCGCATCGGCGTTCAGCGCATCGCCGTTCACCGCTTGGCCGTTCACAGCTTCGCTGTTCGCCGCGCGCACGGTCTCGACCGTCCCGGACGCCTCCGATGCCTCGAACACCTCGAAGGCCTCAGCCGACTCGGCAGCCGCAGAGGCCTCGGCGGTGTCGGCCGCCGGGGGCGTCTCGGCGTCCTCGGCGTTCTCGGCGGGAAGTGTGGTCGTCTCGGCGGGGCCGGAGAGCCGCGCGGTCAGCCAGTCGGTCACCGCGGCGGCCGTCCGTGCCTTCGCGAGATCCTCCAACTCGGCGTCGTCGAGACCGGTGAGGTCGGCGCCGTCCCCGGCGCCGAGGCGCCGGGCCAGTTCGCCGGCTATCTCGGCCCGCTTGATGGAGTCGATGCTGAGGTCGGCCTCCAGGTCGAGATCGGGCTCGATCATGTCGAGGGGATAGCCGGTCCGCTCGCTGATGATCTCCAGGACCACCCGCTGGACGTCGACGTCCTGAACCGGTGCCGACCCGGTGGCGGGTGCCTGGTCGGCCGACGACTCCGTGCCCCGGAACGGTGGTGACATCGGCGGCTCCGCCTGGGGCGCGGCGGCCGTCACGTCCCGCGGTGCCGGCGGGGCGACGGGCGCGGGTGGCGCGGCGGTCCGTTCCCCGCCCCCCGCGCCGAGGTAGGTCATCAGCACGTCACGCTGGGCGGCGACCATCTCGCGGCTGGTGCGCAGGAATTCGGTGATCACCGCGTCCTGGGCGTCCTGGCGGTCCTGGTCGTGCGTGCCGTTGCCGCCGTGCGTGCCGTGCATGCCGTTGCTGCCGTCCCGGTCGGACGGGACCGCGTGCGGGGGGTTCGTCGGCACACTCGTCTCCACGACTCGTCGGGCCGGTGCGAGCGCACCGGGAAGGAGGTCTCCGGCGACGGTGCGTACCAACTGTCCGTCGACCGTCCAGCCGGGCCGCTTCGGCACCGGCGTGCGCACCGCGTCGACGGCGTCGCGGCCCCGCAGCAGCCAGCCGGTGCGCACCGGCAGCCCGGCGACGGCCAGTCGGGCCAGGGCGTCCAGCCAGCCGCGCAGGCCGCTGTCCGGGCGCGGCTCGCAGGCGACCGTCCGGTGCGGCCGGTCGCCGAGGATCTGTCCGACCAGCCCGGTCAGCACGGATCCGGGGCCGGCCTCGACGAAGATCCGCGCGCCCGCCTCGTACATGGCCTCGATCTGCTCGACGAACCCGACCGGGGCGCCGATCTGCGCGGCGAGTCCGGCCCGTACCGCGTCCGGGTCGGCGGCGTACGGCCTCGCGGTGCGGTTGGCCCATACCGGGAACTCCGGCGCGCGCACCGGACGGGCCGTGAGCGCCTCGGCGAACCGGGCGCCCGCACCGGCGACCAGCGGGCTGTGGAAGGCGCAGGCCACGGGGATGCGCCGGGCCTCGTACCCGGCCTCGCGCAGCAGACGCACGGCGTCCGTGACGTCGTCGGACGGGCCGGATATCACCGTCTGACGGGGCGCGTTGCGGTTGGCGACGACCACGGCGGCCGGGGCCTCCACAGCCCGAAGGGCCCCGGCGACCTCCGCGGCGCCGGCCGTGACCGCGGCCATGGTCCCCGGGTCCGCTCCGCGGTCCGCCCCGGCGGCCGCGAGGATGGCCGCCGCCCGTTCGGAGCTGAGCGCGAGCAGCGTCTCGGGGCTCAGGGCGCCCGCCGCGCTCAGGGCGACCAGTTCGCCGTAACTGTGCCCGGCGGCCATGTCGGGCCGCACCCCGGCCGTGGTGAGCAGGGCGTGGGCGGCGAGTCCGGTGATGCCGAGCGCGGGCTGTGCGGCCCGGGTGTCGGTGAGCGCCGCCCGCTGCCGCTCGCGTGCGCCGTCGTCGAAGGCGGCGGGCGGGTACAGCAGGCCGGCGTGGTCGGCGCCGAGTTCGAGGTAGTGGCGCAGCTCGGGGAAGGCGACGAACAGGTCGGCGAGCATTCCGGGGCGCTGGCTGCCCTGACCGGGAAAGAGGAAGGCGACCTTGCCCTCGGCCGGGCCCTGGGCGAGATGGACGCCGTGCGCGGGATCGTGCTCCCCGGCCAGCGCCCGCCGTAGCCGCCCGGCCAGCTCGACCACGTCCGCGGCCACGACCGCCACCCGCGCCGGATCCGGACAGACATCGGCCCGCCGGGCCGCGCTCAGGGCCAGGTCGCGCAGCCGCCACGGCCGGCCGTCGGCCTCGGCGGCCCCGAGCAGTTCCTCGACGGCCCGGAGTGCCGCCTCCGTGTCCCGGCCCCGGAACACGAACAGTTCGGCGGGCCATTCGTCCAGCGCCTGCGCCGGTGCCGCACCGTCCGCGTAGGCGCCGAGCACCACATGGAAGTTGGTGCCGCCGAAGCCGAACGCGCTGACACCGGCGAGCCGTTGCGGGGCCGGAGCCGGCCAGGGCCGGGCCCGGGTGTGGAAGACGAACGGGCTGCTCTCCTCGTCCCAGGCGGCGTTGGGGTGCTCCAGATGCAAGGTGGGCGGCCGGACGCCGGTGTACAGCGCCAGGGTCGCCTTGATCAACCCGGCCAGCCCCGCGGCGCACTTGGTGTGCCCGATCTGCGACTTGACCGAACCGAGTACACAACTCCCCGGCTTGGCCCCGGCTTTGCCGAACACCTCACCCAGGACGGTCAGTTCGGTGCGGTCCCCGACCACGGTCCCGGTGCCGTGCGCCTCGACGAGACCGACGTCGGCCGGTGAGACCCCCGCGTTGCGGTAGGCCCGCTCCAGCGCCGAGCGCTGCCCCTCGGGCCGGGGCGCGGTCAGGCCCAGTGAGCGGCCGTCGCTGGAACTGCCGAGGCCCTTGATCACGCCGTAGATCCGGTCGCCGTCCCGCTCGGCGTCCGCGAGCCGCTTCAGGACGACGCAGGCGACGCCCTCGCCGAGCGCGATGCCGTCCGCCGAGCCGTCGAAGGAGCGGGAGCGCCCGGTGGGGGAGAGCGCGTGCACCGAGGAGAACAGGACGTAGTCGTTGATGCCGTTGTGCAGGTCGGCGCCGCCGCACAGCACCACATCGCTGGTGCCGCCGACGAGTTCCTTGCAGGCGACGTCCACCGCGGCCAACGAGGAGGCGCAGGCGGCGTCGACGGTGAAGTTGGCGCCGCCGAGGTCCAGCCGGTTGGCGATCCGGCCGGAGATCACGTTGGCGAGCATGCCGGGGAAGGAGTCCTCGGTCAGCCGGGGCAACTGGCCGTCGAGGCCCTCGGGGACGCGCCCGTGGTACGACGGGAGCACGGCGCGCAGCGTGGCCGCGTTGGACAGGTCGCTGCCCGCCTCCGCGCCGAACACCACCGAGGTACGGGAACGGTCGAACTCCCTTCCCCCGTCGCCGTATCCGGCGTCCTCCAGGGCGCGCCGGGCGGCCTCCAGGGACAGTAACTGGACCGGCTCGATGCTGCCGAGCGACGTCGGCGGGATGCCGTAGCGCAGCGGGTCGAAGGGGATACGGGGCAGGAAGCCGCCCCACTTGGAGGGGACGGCCCTGCTGGAGGGGACGGCCCCGGTGGTGGAGACGGCCCCGGTGGTGGTGGCAGCACCGGAGGGGGAGCCGCCGCTGGAGGGGGCGGCCCCGTCGGCGCCCTGCCCGTAGTGCACGGCCGGGTCCCAGCGCTCGGGCGGGACCTCGCCGACCGCGTCCCGGCCGCCGACGACGTTCGCCCAGAAGGTGGGGAGGTCGGGCGCCTGCGGGAACATACAGGCCATCCCGACGACCGCGATGTCCAACGGAGGGGGCACCACCGGCTCCCGGGTCGCGGACCCGCCCGGCCGCTCGCCCAGCCGGTCGCGCAGCCCCGCCGCCCGCCGCGTGAGGAAGCCGGCGGCCCCGGAGGTCACCGACTCGTGCAGCGCCGCGACGGTGGTGGTGGCCGAGCGCAGCACGGCCACCTCCCCGGCCATGAACATGCCGTCGGTGAGCTGGCGCGCCTCGCCGACCGGCCTGAGCGCCCCGCCGCCGTCCCGTTCCACGCCCTTGCTCGCGAGGCGCAGCCGCCCGATGTTGAGCTGCTCCAGTTCCTCCCAGATCCGCCGGTCGGCCACGCCCGCGGACCGCAGCCGGACTTCGTGCTCGCGGTACCCCTCGGTGAACGAGCTCGGCACGCAGCGGGTGGCGTGGCCGGGGGCGGTCTCCAGGAGCGTGGTCCGCTCGGCGGCCCGCACCTGGCGCTGGAAGAGCGGCTGGATCGCGCCGCGCTCGACCGCCTCCTCGGTGAACAGGTACGCGGTGCCCATGAGGACCCCGACGGCGGCCCCGCGCGAGGTCAGCGGGGCCGCGAGCGCGGCGACCATCGCCGCCGAGCGCTCGTCGTGGACACCGCCGGCGAAGAACACCTCCAGCGCCTCCGCGGTGTTCCCGCCGTACGGGTCGCCCGCATCCTCGCCGCCCCCCTTGCCGCCCGCGTCGTTCCTGCCGCCCTTGCCGCCCTTGCCGCCCCTGTCGTTCCTTCCGCTCTTGTCGGCCGCGTCGTCCAGGAAGTCCTCCAGGACCGCGAGTTGCGCCTCCCAGAGCGGGAAACTGCCGCGCGGACCGACGTGCCCGCCGCACTCGGACCCCTCGAACACGAACCGGCGGGCCCCGGCTTCCAGGAACTGCCGCAGCAGCCCCGGCGAGGGGACGTGCAGGAAGGTGCGGATCCCGTCCCGCTCCAGCGCCTGCGCCTGGGAAGGCCGCCCGCCCGCGATGACGGCGTGCGTCGGCCGCAGCTCCCGTACCGCCTCCAACTGGGCGGCACGCACCTCCTCCGGCGCGAAGCCGAGCACGCCGACTCCCCAGGGCCGCCCGGCCATGGCGGCCCGGGTCTCGGTCAGCATCGCCCGGGTGCGCGCGCCGTCCGCCAGCGCCAGCGCGAGAAACGGCAGCGCGCCGTCCTCGGCGACCGCCACCGCGAACTCGGCGCGGTCGCTGACCCGGGTCATCGGTCCCTGCGCGACGGGCAGCCGGGTGCCGAGCGCCCGGCTCATCGGGGAGCCCGCGCCCAGTGCTCCGGCGGCCGTGTCGTCACGTACGACCTCGCGCACCGCGTCCGTCAGAGCACGCACCGTCCGACGCACGTCCCCCCAGCGCCGCGCGAACCGGGCGGCGAGGAAGCCGTCCTGACCCACCGGCAGCAACTGGGTACGCGGATCCTGTGCGCCCAGTGCCGCCGCCACCGTCTCCGGGTCGGTCCCGGTGATGCGCGGCGCGTCCGGGCCCCGCCGGAGCAGCACCCGGTGACCCGCCAGCACCGTCGTCTCCGAACCGTCCAGGGGCCGCAGTTGCGCCGCGGCCGCCTCCGGCAGGGAGGACTCGGCCAGCAGCGCGAGCTGGCTGTCCAGCACCACCCCGGCCGCCCCGCCGGCCATCGCGGCGGCCGCCGTCCGGGGGCCGATTCCGCCACAGGCCCAGACCGGGAGCGGCACGTCGGGCGCGGCGAGCAGCCGCTGGAGCAGGACGAAGGTGCTCAACTTCCCGACCCGGCCGCCGCATTCGCTGCCGCGGGCGATCAGCCCGTACGCCCCGGCGAGCACCGCGGCCCGCGCCTCGTCGAGGTCCGTGACCTCCACCAGCACACGGTGGTCGGCGGTCAGGTCGCCGGCCTGCCACGGCGCGTCGACCGCGAGGACCACCGTGTCCGGCCGGCCGGCGTCACCGGTCCCCGGCGCGAGGTCGGTGGGGTCCAGCCGGCAGCGGGCGCCGATCCGCACCCCGAACGGGCCCGGTGCCAGGTGGTGCAGGCGTTCCAGCGCGTCACGGGATCTTCGGTCCCCGTCGCCCAGGTCGAGAACGCCGAGCCCGCCGGCCCGGCACACCGCCGCGGCGAGCCGTGCGTCGGGTTCGCCGAACGGAGTGATGCCGATGATCATGTTCTCGGAACGCACAGCAGACGTCATGATTCTCCGAATCAAGCTGAGACTGCATGGTGGGGGATGCGGTACGACAACGATGGCGGCGCGTCGGATTCCAGCGGGACCTGCGGCGACCCGGGAACACCGATTTATCAAGCCTGCTCGAAACGCGTTGAAAGGTAGCCCTGTTGTTACTGACTGGTCAATGTTGAACCAGTGGGACGGTCTGCGGGCGCATTGATTCGGTCAACCGTGGACGCCGGAAGAGGTGCCGGGTTCGGAGCAATTCGTTGATGGTGGCGTCCCGTTCACTCCCCTCACACATCATCGAAACGCCAATAGGTGAATGAGAAACTTTCTCTGGTGCGGCATGTCCGGATCGGGGCGCACTTTCCCTTCGGGCGGCGGGCACAGGAAAATTCCATGTGTCGATCTTGAATTGACCGGGAAGGGTGTGTGCCCGCGCGCGGAGGACGCCGTACTGCTCTCCCGGCGGCATTTCTATGTCCGCCGCCCGTCGGCACCACCGGTGCCCGGCGTCTCGGCTCCGGCCCGGTGGGCGGCTCCGGCCAGCGCCTCCAGGGCGGCCAGGTGCGCGGCGAGCGCCTTGCGGCCGGTCGGGGTGAGAGCGAGCCAGGTGCGGGGCCGCTTGCCGAAGTAGCCCTTGCGGACGCTCACGTAGTCGGCCTTCTCCAGTGCGGCGACCGTCTTGCTCAGTACGGAATCGGTGACCCCGCAGTAGTCCCGCACCGCGCTGAACTCGGCCTCGGCGCAACCGGAGAGGAACGCGGCCACCGTCAGCCGGGTGGGGTGGTGGATCTCCTTGTCCAGGCCGGGCGGGCCCGCGTCGGTCACGACGCCTCCTGGGCACCGGCGCGCCCGCGGCCGGTCCGCAGCCAGGACACCGCGCCGGCCACCACGCCGAATCCGGCGAACGCTCCGGCCGTGCCGAAGAGGAGGGCCCCCACCAGGCCCGCGGCGAAGGGGGTCAGGGGCAGGACCCACGCGCGCCACGCGGTCCCGCGCTCGCGCCGGGCGAACCACGGTGCGACTCCGGAGGCGTGCTGCACCCTCCAGGTCACCAGGAGGAAGGCGCCCGCGCAGAGCAGTGCGGCCGCGAGGACCCAGCCCTGCCACCGGGGCCACACCGGCGCCAGTCCGAAGCCGCTCATGGCCGTGGCGAGCAGCAGGCCGTGGGTGGCGGGATACCAGGCCGGCGCCGACCGCGCCGACTGTCCTGCCGCGTTCTCGGCGGCCCGCGCGGTGCGCAGCGCCGGCGCGTGACTCCCCAGGTCGTCCCCGCCGACGCAGAGGCGCCGAAGGACGCTCACCCGCCGGGCGTGAGGAGCTGAGCATGCTGGACGCCGTGGTCATCGGAGCGGCCCCGAACGGCATGGTGGCCGCGAACCTCCTGGCCGATGCGGGGAGGAGCGTCGACGTCCTCGAAGCACGGAGCGAGCCCGGAGGTGCTGTCCGCAGCGACCGTGGAGTGCACCCCGACTACGTGAACGACCTGTTCAGCGCCTTCTGTCCGAGAAGGCTGCCGCCGAGGAGGAGAAGGCCAGTCCAAGGGGGGCAGCAGCGAAGAGCAGGACGCCGATGCCGACCCCGAGCGGGAGGACGACGACGCGTCCGGCGCCGTCGAAAGCTGCCCTCAGCCGGGGCGCTGATCGATCACGGACTCGATACGTTCTCCAGGTGCGCGGCCTGGGCGGAGGGCTGGGTGTCTGTTCCCAGCCACTCGCAGAGCAGGATGGTGGCATCGTCCTGGAGCTGTCCGTGGTGGTGGTCGAAGACGGCGTGGACGACGCGACGAAGGGTCTCGGGAACGGGTAGCCCGTCGGCGTGGTACCGGATGAGGAGTTCCACGAACCGGGCGAGGCCGAATTCCGGACCTCCCGCTCGTCGTGCTTCGGTGATGCCATCGGTGTACAGCACGACCCGGTCGCCGGGTTCCAGCTGTTCGCGGCACAGATGCACAGGCAGGCCGAGGTCGATGCCCATGGGGAGGGCCGGCTCGCACCGTAGCGGACTGTTCCAGCGGCCGGCCCGGACGATCAGGGGCAGGTGGTGGCCGCGGTTGACGAAAGTGAGCAGACCGCTGGCGGCGTTCAACTCTGCGAGGATGCCGGTGGCGTAGCGCTGGTGGTGGAACTGCTCGATCAGGTCGGCCTCGATCCGTTGGCTGGTCTCGACCGGATCGCATCCCTGGCGTCGGGAGTTGCGGCAGGTGGCCATGGCCAGGTTCGCGGTAAGCCCTGCCGCGGTGTCGTGGCCCATGGCGTCGAAGATCGACAGGTGGACGTGGGTTCCGGACGTCGCGTAGTCGTAGGCGTCGCCACTGACTTCATAAGCGGGCTCCAGCGCCGCCGCGATGACAACCCGGCCGTCGGCGTAGGTGCGCGGCGGCATGAGATTCCACTGCATCTCCGCGCCGACGGACATGGGCGCGGTACGCGCGAGCCGGGCGTAGGAGTCGTTGTGGTCCCGCTTGCTCGCGACGACCAGGGCGGTGAGTGCGGCCAAGGCATCGGCGTCCTCGCGCACCATATCGTCCTCACGAGAGGTGCAGACCTTCATCACCCCGAGGCGTTCCATGCCGTTCAGCATCGGAACCCACCAGGCGCGGACACCGTCGTCATCTACAGGTCCCGCAGGGAGGATCTCCCCAGTCTGATGGGTACGTCCCGCCAAGGTGCCATCGATCCGCAACTCCGCCGGGTCGTCCCCGGGATCCTGGCCGGCATCCGGTCCTTTGCCGGTGAGCAGCCGCAGGCGGCAGCTCCAGGTCCGACAGGTACACGAGCACAGTCGGGAATCCGGCAGGAGCGGCGCAGCGGTCCAGGGACTCGGGCAGCGACTCCAGGGACACGAGGTGGCTGGTCTCCAGCAGATCGACCAGCATTCGACGTACCGGGCCGTCCCACGTTGTCATCCGGGCACCGCCGATCCTGGGCGCACGCGCCCACTGTTGGCTCCAGTCTTGCGGCCGAAGCCGCTCCACGCACCTCCGAGCAATTCGGAGGCGGAGGCAGCCGGGCCGACACAGGCGTCAGCACACTCAAGGGCCGCACCGGGCCCGGAGCTCCGGCCGAGACAAAGGGAAGACCACCATCGCGGACAGCGTGGTGGCCAAGATCGCGGGCACGGCCGCCCGTGAGGTACCGGGCATCCACGGCCTGGGAGCGGGGACGGCCCGCGCCTTCGGCGCCGTGCGCGAACGCGTCCCCCGGCGGGGGCGGAGGCGGAGCCACGCGAGGGGTGAAGGTTGAGGTCGGCGAGCGCCAGGCCACCGTTTTCTTTGTTACTGCGGAGTCGTACAGACGTCATCGAATTCGTGACGATTCTTCAGAAAGCCGGGTGCGTTGCCTCCCAGACCTCAGACATTAACGCTGAGAAGAGATATGGATGACCGGAGGTGCCGTGCTGGAGGCCGTGGTTCCTGGCGTCACGGCCGCCTCCGGTCATGACCTCCCGGTACCCCGTAGCGGAAGAATCACCACTTTCATCCCTGCGGTGACAAGGAGACGGAACACGGGTGGGGCCCGACGCCGTAGCGTCGGGCCCCACCCGTGTCGGCGCGCTGTTCCGGCCCGCTCACCAGCGGTACCAGCGGCCACGCTTGCCGCCGCTTGCCGCGGGTCGGATCACGAAGCCGAGGACCCACACCACCAGCACGATGACGGCGATCCACCACAGGGCCTTCAGTGCGAAACCGGCACCGAAGAGAATCAGGGCGAGCAGAAGAACAAGAAGAATGGGAACCATAGTTATCAACCTCCGAGCCGTCGTGTGCCCTGCAGATCGATCTCCACTCCTGCGGATCCTATTTAGCTTTTGGAGTGTCCGTGGCTACGAAGTCTGTGCGGCAGCCTTGCGGTTTGACAGTGGAATCTGGGGTGACACGGGGGGCGAACCTATTTCGAGTGAGACAGGGTGTGAGTGTTGTGGCTGCGGACGAGAAGGGTCAGGCCAAGGGCGAGCAGGTCGAGGGCAAGGTCAAGAAGGTCGTCGGCGGTGCGGTCGGCAACGAGTCTTTGAAGGCCAAGGGGCAGGCCGAGGAGTCCAAGGGCGACCTGCGCGCCGCCAAGGAGAAGGCCAAGGACGCCATCAAGCCCAAGTAGGCGCACCACCCTTGATCCCGGCGGCTTGTTGGCTGCCGGGACCATCACCGCTCTGCCGGATCTTCCCGCCACCGCGACGAACGCACTCACGGCTCTCCATGCCGCACCCGGACACAGCGACCGGGCCAGCTCCCTGGCCCCCTCTCCGATGCAGGCCCTTACCTGCGCCCAGCTCATCCCGACCTCGCGGACGGCGTCGCCGACATCGGCCACCACGCCCCCGAGACGCGCGAGAACAGGCGCCGCCGGCGTTCCAGCGGGCCGTGACAACCGTTGCGGGAACGGACAGGACGGGGCGGCGTCGCGTGTTCGACCGCGGACCGCGAGATGTTCGGTTGGTACCCAGGACCGACCGGCGCGGCAGCCGCGCGGTCGCAGGTAACGGATCACCGGGGCACTCTTGAAGGGTTCGCCAATAGCGTCGAATCCGGCGCGTCAGAGGCGAACGCACCATCACTGGTGACGTGAGCGTCACCGCCGTGGCCAAGGGATGTGGCACCAAGCGCCGGGTGAAAGGGCCTGCGCAACCAGGTCCGAGCCGTGCGCCGCCAGCTGCAGGACCGGCCGTGTTGTGGGTTTTGGGCATGAGCCTACGGATACTCAGACGCCTGCGGGCGCCCACGACGACGCGACGATGTATGCAGGAGGTCCGCGTGACTGACGACTTCCGTCCCCCGGAGCGACGTACTGCGGACCTGTTCGCCGACTTCGTCGAGCGCGAGGCCCCTGGCGTGCCGCTGCCGGGCCGGTCGACGGCGCGCCGTTTTGCCGTCCTCACAGCTCTGGGACGGCGGGACCTGTCCCTGGCACGGCTCGCCGAGGGGCACCTGGACGCCGCGGCCATCCTGAACGAACTGGACCACCCCTCGCCCGCCGCAGGGGAGCGCTGGGGAGTCTGGGCCGCGCGCCCACCGGGCCCTGGCGTGCACGCGACACGCTCGGGACAGGGGTGGAGGGTCAGCGGCGTCAAGCCCTACTGCTCCGGTGCCCGCACCTGCACCCATGCGCTGGTCACCGCGGACGCCGACGACGGCTACCGTATGTTCGCCGTCGCGCTCGGGCGTCCGGGCGCGGAGCCTGTGGAAGGGACGTGGCCGGCGATCGGTATGGCCGGCAGCGACAGCCTGGACGTGTCGTTCGCGGAGGTGCCCGCGCGAGCCGTCGGTGGGGTGGAGGGCTATCTGACGCGGCCCGGTTTCCAGCACGGGGGAATCGGCGTGGCGGCATGCTGGCTCGGCGGCGCCCACGCCGTTGCCGCCCCGCTGTACGAGAGAGCTGCGGCGGGGCGGTTGAACGAGCATGCGGCCGCTCACCTCGGAGCGGTCGACACGCTGTTGCACACGGCCGACATCGTGATGCACCGAGCGGGCCAGGACATCGACGCCGACCCCCTCGACAAACGCGAGGAAGCACGGGTGCGTAGTCTGCGGGTGCGGGCCCTGGCCGAAAAGGTGTGCACCGAGGTCGTGGACCACATCGGGCGTGCCACGGGTGCCGGGCCCTTGTGTCACGACGAACGGCACGCCCGCGCCGTCGCAGATTTGACGGTCTACGTGCGCCAGCACCATGCCGAGGCGAATCTCGCCGAACTCGGCCGCCTGGCGACCCCGGGCCCGGCAGAGGCGGCACGATGAGCACGCCAGAGACTGGCGCTGCGAGGCAGGCCGCCGCCGCAGCGATTGATGCGCAGGGCACCGACGAGGCCGAGTGGCAGCAGGCGCGACTGCCGGACCACCTGCCACACCTGGTCCTCCCGACAGGTCCCGTCGTCGTGGTGGCTGCCCACCCCGACGACGAGGTCTTGGGATTCGGCGGTACCGTCGCCGCCCTTCTCCATGCCGGTACGGCGGTCCACACGGTGTGCTTGAGCGACGGGGAAGCCTCCCACGGTCCCGCGACGACGTCGGCCCGGGCGCAGCTGGCTGCCCGGCGCCGCGGTGAACTGGCCGCAGCGCTGGGCGAGCTCGGCGATCTGCCTGCCCCCGTGCATGCCGGTCTGCCCGATACGGCCCTCGACGAGCACGAGCACCACGCGCAAGCCGTGATCGGCGAACTTCTGGATACCGTCGGGGCCGCCTTGTGCGTGGCACCGTGGGAAGGCGACCTGCACAGCGACCACGAGGCCGCCGGTCGAGCCGCTCAGCGCGCCGGCCGCGACCGCTCCACGCCGGTGTGGTCCTACCCGGTGTGGATGTGGCACTGGGCCCGACCGAACGACCCTCGCGTGCCGTGGCACCGGGCCTCTGTCCTCCCTCTGTCTGCAGCGGTGATCGACCGCAAGAAGGCCGCCCTGGCACGGTTCACCAGCCAACTGGAGCCACGCGGCTCCGGCACCGCGCCGGTGCTGCCCGCGCAGGAGATCACCCACCACACCCGCACCTTCGAGACGGTGATCCGGTGAACACCCCCGCAAGCTACTTCGACAGCCAGTACGCCCAAGCCTCCGACCCCTGGCACCTCGGAGAGCGGTGGTACGAACACCGCAAGTACACCTTGACCGTCGCGGCTCTGCCTCGACCCCGCTACCTGCAGGCCTTCGAGCCCGGCTGCTCGATAGGCGTGCTGACCGAACTTCTTGCCGCCCGATGCGACCACCTGCTCTCCACCGACCGTGTCGCGTCGGCCGTCGAAGCCACGGCCCGGCGCACCACCGGCTCGGACCATGTCGCGGTGCGACGGATGAGGGTGCCCGACCAGTGGCCCGAGGACTCGTTCGACCTGGTCGTGCTGTCGGAACTCCTCTACTACTTCGACACCAGCACCCGTACACGGCTGCTCCACCAGAGCGTGGAGAGTTTGAGGGAGGCCGGCCATCTGGTCACGGTGCACTGGAACCACCCGGTGGCCGAGCACACCTGTACGGGCCGCGACGTCGCCGACCACCTCGACACCGTGGCGGGCCTGAGCCGACTGGCCCGCTACGACGATCCAGACTTCACCCTCACCGTCCACGAACTCAGCACACGTCCGGGCCCGGTGCTCTCTCCCGCCCGCGCGGAGGGTCTCGCGTGACGCCCTCAGCCTTGGCCGTCGTCGTCCCCGCGCACAACGAAGAAGACTGCATCGCTGCCTGTCTGCGCAGTCTGCACGAGGCCGCCGCACAAGCGGCGCCGATGCCCGTCGTGGTCGTGGTGGCGGCGGACGCTTGCACGGACGCCACTGCGATTCTGGCCACCCGCGCGGGAGCCCACGTCGTGACGACCCGCAGCCGTAACGTCGGAGCTGCACGGGCTGCCGGCATCGAGCACGCGCTGGAACTGCTGGCGGATGCCGGCCCGGACGTGTGGCTTGCCATGACGGATGCCGACGCCACCGTGCCCGAAGTCTGGCTCACCCACCAGACCACCTGGGCGCGGCGCAACTACGACGCCGTCCTGGGCACCATCCGCCTCGCGCCCACCGCGGCCAACGCCGTCCTCGTGGCCCGGCACGACGCCGACTACTTCCGCACCCGTCGGCTCAGCGGCGCACAGAGCGAGTGGGAGCACCCGCACGTTCACGGTGCGAACCTGGGCGTGTCCGCTGCGGCCTACCTGAAGGTGGGCGGCTTCGCCCCCCTGCCCACCGGCGAAGACCGTGACCTCGCAGTCCGGCTGTCCGCGGCGGGCCATCGCATCGCCCGTACCGACCAGCACCCCGTGCAGACCGCCGCCCGCCTGCGCGGGCGAGCCCCCGGTGGCCTCGCGGACCTCCTCGCCCGCTGCGGCACGGAAGCCTCCCGCCACAGGAGCCCCACACCACTGGACCTCGTGAAACTGGCTTAGCGCCGGGTCCGGGTACAGGAGACGCGCAGTTCGGTGAGGCTGGGCGCGGCCGGCGTGTCCTTCCGAGGCGGACTGGTGAGGCGACACCGTCTCCGGCGGCAGAGCCGCGCGGAGAAGCAGCAGGCTCACGTACGTTCCACTGGTCCGGAGGTACTGCGGTGGTTGTGTCCTGTCATCACGGGTACCAGGAGGGGGCAAACCGGACGAGATCAGGAGAGATGGCTATGGCTCCCGAAGCCACCCCCCGCTACACCGTCCCCGGCCTCACGGTGCAGGACGCCGGCTCGCTCATCGAGGTGCTTCAGCAGCGCCTGCACGCCCTCAATGATCTCCACCTGACGCTCAAGCATGTGCATTGGAATGTGGTGGGCCCGCACTTCATCTCCGTGCACGAAATGCTCGACCCGCAGGTCGACCGTGTTCGTGACATGGCCGATGACGTCGCTGAGCGTCTCGCGGCCCTGGGGGGCGTCGCCCAAGGCACTCCGGGCGCGTTGGTCGAAGAGCGCTCCTGGAAGGACTACAGCGTGGGCCGTGCCGACGCCATCGCTCACCTTGGTGCGCTCGACCTCGTGTACACCGGAGTGATCGAGGATCTGCGCGCCGCGATCAAGACAGTGGGGGACATCGACCCGGCCACCGAAGACCTCCTGATCGAGCAACTGCGTGACCTGGAGCAGTTCCAGTGGTTCGTACGGGCGCACTTGGAGACCGCGGGCGGCGCCCTTGTTACGGCCGGCGCCACCACCGAGACGCAAGCCGCCGGGCAGGCCATCGACCAGTGACATCGGCGGGGCGGTGTGGATGGTGGCGACCAGATCGGCTCGTCACAGCCCTCACGCAAAGCGCCCCCGCACGCGATTGCGCTTTGCGGGCACCCATACAGGCGCGGGCCGCGTTCCAGGAGCGCCAGGTCGCCATGAGTGATGCGGCGCGTGACAACTGAGCCACGCCACGCGGACTTCGGGACGAGGGAAAGGCGCATGATCATGTCTGACAAGCCGCTCCATGGTCACCGGGTGTTGGTACTCGTTACCAACTACGGAGTTGAGCAGGACGAGTTGCTGGTACCGGTCCGCCGACTACGGGAGGACGGTGCGGACGTCACCATCGCAGCCGTGAACCCCGACCCTATTCAGACGCTGGTGGGCGACCGGGACCCCGGCGAGACGGTGGAGCCCACCACCACGCTCGAGACACTCGATCCTGGCGCACACCAGCTGCTGCTGATCCCTGGCGGCACCATCAACGCCGACCAACTCCGCCTGCGGCCCAAGGTCCTCGAGACGATCAGGGCGTTTGCGGCGTCGGGTCGCCCGATCGCTGCGATCTGCCATGGACCCTGGGCCCTGGTGGAAGCCGACGTCTTGAGCGGCAAGACGCTGACCTCCTATCCCTCAGTGCGTACCGATGCCCGCAACGCAGGTGCCAAGGCCTGGGTCGACGAAGCTGTCGTGAGCGACACCGCGAACGGCTGCACCCTGGTCACGTCCCGGACGCCGAAGGATCTCGATGATTTCCTCGGCGCCGTCGACAAGGCCCTGGTCGGCTCCTGAGCGTAGGGGCATTGAAGTGCGGTCGATAGGGTGGTTTGTGTCAATTTGGGGTACCCGGCACACATGATCGACGAAGCGCAAACCATGTTGGCCGTTTCCTCCGCCGGTGCTCTTTGGCTAACGGCGGCGGGTGTCGCTGTTGTCGCCGTCCTCATCGCGGCGTTTGTCGTCGGCGGTCGGCGTGCTGCCCGGCGCAAGGTATCGACCCCCGGACCGGGGGCTGAACAGGCCCGCCGATTCTTGGCTGATCCCGCACAGCGCGGCGAGGGATGGAGCACTCCCGACGACGACCCCGAGCAGGGTCGCCCCCGCCGCTGACCATCCTCGCCTATCGCAATAGTGCGGCGATGTGGACGCGGTGTTGTGGGAAAGCGGTCCGGTGCCGCCGGTCGCGAGGGCTGCGGAACTCAGCCGTATCGGAGAGTCTGGCGTGGAGATCGTGGGCTGCCGCCGCTGACCCGTCCGCCGTCAGGTAGAGCCAACTGACGGCCTCCGCCTCGATGCTGTAGAACCGGCGGCGTTCGCCAACCTGCGAGGGTGGGGAACGCCGCCGGTGCGCTGTGGACGGGTGCGGTCCGCCGGTGGTGAACATGCCTCCGCGCACTTTGGTAAATACTCGCCGAGCGCCGAGCGCCGAGCGCCGAGCGCCGAGCGCCGAGCGCCGAGCGCCGAGCGCCGAGCGCCGAGCGCCGAGCGCCGAGCGCCGAGCGCCGAGCGCCGAGCGCCGAGCGCCGAGCGCCGAGCGCCGAGCGCCGAGCGCC